>CAYGRM010000071.1:16077-21742 GCA_964352225.1 uncultured Saprospiraceae bacterium
ATCAAATGTCAATCCGACTGCTTGCTCAAATCCACCAACATATTCTTGGTCAATAAAACCTGTTGGTTGTGAAAAACTTGTTGCGATAGTGAAGAGTAGAAAAAATGAACATAGAATTTTTATGGTCATTTTTTGAAGTGTTGAATTAAGCATGGTTTTGTTTTTTAATTTTTCTAATTGTTTTTTAAGAAGAACTTCCTGATTTTTAAAATCTAAACTGTAGAAGGGAAAACCTTAAGCCGTCCTCAACTTAAATATCTTCGGATCCTTCCCAAATTGCTCATCCAAACATTGTTGCAAAATCTTCGCAAAGTCTTCCCCATCTTCCCCATCAAATAATTTAATGTGATCTCCTCCAACTTCATTCACAATTATTCTTTTAGCATAAGGTCTCCATCCTAAAAATTCAAAATCTTTTAAATAAAATCTTTTCTCCTTAGCTCGAAACAAGTGAATCGTTCCATCAAAAGGAGTAATTTTATAATTCTCGTATGCCTTACCATTGGCTCGATCTACTTTTCCTAGAGCATCGATTTCAATATTGAGTTCTTGTTTTGTCTCATTCTTTTTATACTTCCATCGCTCGAATCTTTTTTTCAAATTGTAGGCACGGTACTCATAATTTGGCACAGGATTTTTGATGAAATTTCCAATATCCCAAGTCGTCTTTTTTAATCGATCTCCAAATTTTTGGGGAAAATTCCTTGTGTCCATATTCTTCGTGATGTATGGTTGAACTATCGTATCAAACATTCCCAACAATGCAATTTCCTTCCCTTGCGCCTTGAGTTGCTTCGCCATCTCGAAAGCAATCAGTCCTCCAAAAGAATAACCTGCTACGGCATAAGGTCCTGTCGGATTGTGTTTTAAAATCTCTGAAACGTAATGAGCTGCGATATCTTCCATTCTATCTAATGGTTCAGATTCTCCATTCAAGCCTTTCGCTTGCAAGGCAAAAACAGGTTGTTCCTCATCCATAAATTTTCCTAAAACATTAAAAAGCATCACATGCAACCCAGCTCCATGAACTATATAAATGGGTGGTTTACTTCCAGTCGATTTTACAGGAATCAGCGAGTTCCAAGTTTCTTCCACTTTCGTATCATCCTCCATCAAACTCGCCAAACTTTTGATCGTTGCATTTTCCAACAAAACTGAAAGTGGTAAATTCTTCCCCGTCGCTTTTTCAATTCTCGCCATCATCCCAACTGCAATTAGAGAGTGACCACCGAGTTCAAAAAAGTTATCATTGATTCCAATATTCTCAACTCCGATAGTTCCTGACCAGATCTTTGCGAGTGTTTTTTCCATCTCAGTTCGAGGTGCTACAAAGCCAGTTTCTAATTCATTTCGAGTCAAATCTGGTGCAGGTAATTTTTTTCGATCTACTTTTAATGTAGCTGTCAATGGAAATTTTTTCATTCCAACAAAAGCAGTTGGAACCATGTATTCTGGCAATTTATTTTTTAATGATTTTTTAAAAAAACTACCATCGACTTCATTTCCATTTTTCATCACAACATAAGCTGCAAGTACTTTATTATCTTTTTGATCTTCCCGAACGACGACCACATTTTCAGCCACTCCTTCGATTTGAGAAATGGCAGATTCGATTTCACCCAACTCAATTCGGAAACCTCGAATTTTCACTTGTCCATCTGCCCGCCGCAAATATTCTAAATCGCCATTTGGTAAATATCTGGCGATGTCACCTGTTCGGTAAATCTTTTTTGAACGGAGATAGGTATCGGATACCTCTAAATACTCTGGCAAATCAATAAACTTACCCTCCGTCAATTCTTTTCTTTTAAAATAACCTCCAGGTGCCACTCCTACTCCACCAATAAAAACTTCACCTGCTACTCCAATTGGAACTGGCTGTAAAAACTCGTCCAATAAATATATTTGCACATTATTGATTGGTCGCCCAACTGGTTCGTAGGCTGTTTCATTAGCAGCATACTCTCGCGTCTTTTCGATTTTTTTAGCGGTAGACCAAATGGTTGTTTCCGTCGGTCCATAAATATTCCACACCGCTTTACTTTTTTGTAACAATACATTTGCAAGTTCACTCGTCAATCCTTCTCCCCCGGTCAAAACTGTAAAATTAGCATGACCCTCCCAACCTGCGATATTCAACATTCGCCAAGTCGCAGGTGTCGCTTGTAGCAAAGTTGCTTTCGACTCTTCCAATCTTTTCTTCAATAAAAATCCATCCGAGACTGCTTCCTGCTCTGCAACAATTACTTTTGCTCCAATCAAAAGTGGTAAAAAGAAATCCTGAACCGATGGATCAAATGAAACTGTCGCTACGCTAAAAATGGCTTCATCTTTTGAAAATCCAATTCGTTTTATCATCGCAAAATGATGATCGACTACGGCATAATGTGGAATCACCACACCTTTCGGATTACCTGAGGATCCAGAGGTATAAATAACATAGACAAAATCCTCAGAGCGTATTTCGCGTTTTGGATTCTCCTTGGAGGACTGCGACAACTCATCTTGGATTTTGTCTAATAAGATAATTTCAGCATTAGTTTCGGGAAGTTTTCTAATCATCTTTTGATTAGAAATAATCGTTTTGGCTTGTGCATCTTCGATAATCACTTGAAGACGATCCTTTGGATTGGAAGGATCGAGTGGAACATAAATCCCACCTACTTTCATGATGGCTAACAAACCAATCACCATTTCCAATGACCGTTCGACAAATATTCCGACGAACTCTCCTTTTTGAATATTTTTTGAAATTAAAAAATGCGCTAATTGATTAACTCGCTTGTTAAGTTGGGCATAATTTAATTGTTGATCTTTAAATTCTAGCGCTACTTTTTCAGGTGTTTTTTCAACTTGCTTTTCAATCAACTCATGCAAACAAATATTTTTGGGAAAATCACTTTGTGTTGCATTCCACTCACCGAGCAATTGTTGTTTTTCAAAATCTGGCAAAATTGGTAAATCCGAAATCGCCTGATTTGGATTTTCTACAATACCTTTTAGTAATGTTTCAAATTCTTTTAATCGTCTTTGGATCGTTTCTTTAAAAAATAAATCGGTGTTGTAAATCAATTCAAAATGACAATTATTTTTTGTCGGTTTGACATTGATAAACATATCGAAAGTTTCGTAATTTCGAGAAATCGGATTAACCTCCGCCTGCAAGTTTTCAAACTGCAAAGGTGCACCTTCTGCATCCATATTGAACAAAATCGAAATGATCGGCTGCCGACTCGTATCTCTTGCCAACTTTAATTTTTTCACCAAAGCACCCAACGTATAATTTTGATGTTCGAAAGCATCTAACACTTTTCCTCGCACATATTTTAAGTGTTGAGAAAATGGTGCTTGCTTTTCTACTTGCATTCTCACCGGCAACAAACTCACTCCATGCGTCACTAAATTTTGATTTCCTGCAATCGTCTGACCTGCAGCTACCAGCCCCAAAACTAAATCTTCCTGCCCTGACAATCGATGTAAAAAAGTATGAAAAGCCGAATACATCAAAAAGAAAAATGTCGTTCCATTTTTCGCTGCTGCCTTTTTCAAGTCCGCAAAAAGCTCTTCATCAAAAGTGATTTTTTCCAAATCACAATTATATGTTTTTACCAGCGGACGAGAACGATCTGTGGGGAAATCTAGAACTGGAATGTCATCCGCAAACTGTTTTTTCCAGAAATCTTCATTCGCTTTTCCTTGTGCACTATTTTTAAAATTGGCTTGCTCTAAAGCGTAGGCACTCAATTGTTTCGCCTCTGGCAAATCAACTTTTTGCCCTCGAACATTTGCATTGTAAAGTGCTTGAAGATCATTCGCCAAAATTCCGCATGACCAACCATCCGCAATCGCATGATGCACCGTCATAAAAAGTCGATGCGTATTTTTCGAAAGTTTAATAATTTTAAATCGACACAACGGTCCAGTAAAAATATCTAATGGAATTTCAGATTCATCGAATCTCAATTTCTCCACCTGCTTGATTTTTGAATCTTCATCCAAGTGAGAGAAATCTAGAATTGGAATTCCAACTTCTAATTTTGGTAAAATAACTTGCGTTGTATTTTCTTTATTGAAAAAAGTTCGGAGTGACTCATGCCTTTGCACCAATTGCTGAATGGCTTTTCGAAGTGCTTCAATTTCTAATTTCCCTTCGAATAAGAAATCACTTGACAAATTATAAGCTGCTGCTGCCTCATTCCCTAATCTTTGTTCGATCCAAACTTCCTGCTGGCCTTCAGTTAACGGTACTGTTTTTTTTTTGTCGTTTACCTGTGTTACATTTTTCACTCCATTCAAGTCTTGATTTAGACTTGGCGGATAGATGATTTTATTTTCATCAATGACATCTGCAATTCTGATTTTGAAAAAACCTGCGGTCTGCATCAAGCGAATAGTTTCTTCAATTGCTTGGTAGGTTTTATCTAGATCTTCTTGCGTATGAGCGACCGATAACAATGCTGCTTTTTCCGCAATGTGAATTCCTTTGTACTGCAAGTAGTAAAAAAATAATTTTGCTAAAGGATTATTGTCCGTTGGTTTGAACGCAATAATCGAAGCAGTCGAATGAACCTTCATGGGTACTTTGGTTGCCAAAAATAACTCGCTGACTCGCTCTGCAAATCGAGCAGTTTTTTCATTCAACTCATCGTACATTTTTTGTCCACGCTTTTTGATTTCACTCAAAGCTGCGTAGGCCGATGCCATGCTCAACGGGTGTCGAACAAACGTTCCTCCAAAAAATGTCACCCCAACTTCTGGCACAGACTCATCACCAAATTGCCAAGCACCTCCATCAAAAACATCTAAATATTTTGACCTTCCAGCAACGGCTGCCATTGGCAATCCACCTGAAATTATTTTTCCATAACAAACAATATCTGCTTCGATATCATACCAACTTTGCGCTCCTCGCATCCCTGTTCGAAAGCCCGTAATCATCTCATCGAAAATTAAAGCGATGTCATTTTCAGTCGTCACTTGTCGAATTGCTTGAAGCAATTCCCTTGGTTGATGTGTTGGATTATTAGGCTGAACCGGTTCAATTAAAATAGCTGCTAATTCATTGGCGTGCGTTTTTATTTTTTCCAAAACATTCGGATCATCGTATTTGAAAACGATCACATTTTCCACTAAGAATTTTGGAATCCCTGGAGAAACTGGCAAGGAAAAACTCTTCCCATTTCGCTCTACTCCTTTCGCCAACATCTCATCAGCAATACCATGATAGTCGCCTTCGAAGTATGCGATTTTATCTTTCATCGTCACCGTTCGAGCAGCTCGAACTGCTGCTGATAATGATTCCGAACCTGTATTGACAAAAGTAACTCGTTCCGTTCCCGACAACTCGCAAAGCAAATCTGCCACCTTCTTCGCCAAAGGAGTCAGCACGCCTAATTCAATTCCTTTTTCCAATTGCTCCTTGATCGCTTCTTGAATAAAATCTGGTGTGTGCCCAAATAAAGAAATCCCAAATGAACTTCGATAGTCGATATATTCATTGCCATCGACATCCCAAATTTTTGAGCCTTTACTTCGCTCCACGACGATCTGATAAATCATGTCCTTCCATAATTTATTAAATCCAGAAATGGATCGAGGGTCTGCTAAATGTTTTCGTTGCGCTTGCGTGAGTGCTTGCGAACCTTTAGTTTTCTTGGTGTATTTT
>CAYGRM010000072.1:0-21654 GCA_964352225.1 uncultured Saprospiraceae bacterium
CCTCAGATTCACTCAGCCAATTGGAAAATTGGCTGAGTGAATCTGAGGCGAATCAAAAAGAGTTTGATGCTTTGAAAAAAACTTGGCAACTCAGCGCCAATTTTTCCAAAGACCTCAAAGTTGATTTGGAGGCAGAATTTGCTCAATTGCAAAACCGAATTGACCTCGATGAAAAAGGAAGCGTAAAAGAAGCAGTTGTCAAAACAATACCAGTCGTTCGGAAAAATACTTGGTGGAAACCGTTAAGTGTAGCTGCTGCCGTTTTACTTTTGGCTGCTGCCGTTTTTATGTTTAATCAAAGTCCCGCCGCCGCAGAAATGCTTGCTTTGGAAACACTCGATGGAGAAGTGAAAGAAGTTACATTGGCAGATGGATCTACAGTTTGGTTAAATGAAAATTCATCATTGACTTACCCAGATGCAATGAATGGCAATGAGCGAAGAGTAGCTTTAAAAGGAGAAGCATTTTTTGATATCACAAAAAATCCAGCTAAACCATTTATCATAGACACTCGAGATGCAGAAGTGAAGGTTTTGGGAACGTCCTTTGAAGTGCGAGCAATGGATGATGAAACGAAAACTGAAGTAGTCGTTAAAACGGGAAAAGTTTCCTTAGGAAAAAAGAATGAAGTGAAGCCTCTTATTTTAACGAAGAATCAAAAAGGAGTTTACAATAATCAAACTCAAGGTTATGTGAAATCAGAAGTTAAGAACTTGAATTCGATTGCATGGCAGAGTAAAACTTTAGATTTTGATAATGTAACTTTGGCAAAAGTGCTTGCCGATGCAGAAAATTATTTTGACATCAAAGTGACTTTAGATAATCAAGATTTGTTGAAATGTAAATTCACTAGTATTTTTATCGAGAAAGATCAAAATCATGTTTTGGAAGCAATAAGTAATGTTTTTAAAATGGAAGTTGAAAAGAAGAATGATCGAGAATATCGTTTGAAAGGAGGAGAATGTAAGAATACTTCGAAAGAATAAAAGCTTAACTTCACAGCTCAATAGAAAAGGCAGATTTTTTTAAATTAAAAAAATCTGCCTTTTTCATAGGTGATTTATTTTAAGACTATGAAAAAAACCATCATTACAATCCTTACATTATTTCTATTTTTTTCTCTAAAGGCTCAATCGCCATTGGAAAAACGGATAGATTTTTCTGTCGACCAAGTTCCCGTCAAAAATGCCCTCCGCCAATTAAGTTTAGAATCTAAAATTAATATCGCCTACAGTAGTGATTTTTTTGATCGAAAAAAACGAGTATCGATCGATGTCAAAAATGAAACAGTTGGAAATATTTTAGCGCAAGTACTCGAAGACTCGAACGTAAGATTTGAAGCTATCGACGAACAGATAGTGGTTACTTCGACTGAGCCTGAAGAAAAAAAACGCTATACGATTAGTGGATACATCGAGGATGAAACTTCAGGCGAACGATTGATTTCAGTTACCATTTACAGCCCTGATCATCAAGAAGGAACGACGACTAATGAATATGGATTTTATAGCATAACTCTTCCCGAGGGAGAAACGGAATTAAGGATTAGATATATAGGATGTGAAGAAGTTAGGAAAAAAATGAACTTAACTAAGGATCAACATACCAGTATAAAACTAAAACCGAGTGCTACTCTTTCAGAAGTAGTCATTATAGGAAATCCAAATATTGGTGAAGCTGAACCGCTGTTTGATACATCAAGTAAGTCCATTTCGAAAATTGGGAAAATGCCTGTTTTGGGAAGAGGAGATGATTTAATCAAACAAATTAATTTTTTGCCTGGAGTCGAAACTGGAGTGGATGGACTCGGTGGCATGTTTGTGAGAGGTGGGAATATTGACCAAAATTTGACCTTGATGGATGGAGTAAGTATTTATAATCCTAGTCATTTATTAGGGCTATTTTCGGTTTATAATTCTAATGCGGTCAAAAGTACGAAACTGTATAAAGGTGATTTTCCGGCTCGTTATGGTGGCAGAATTTCGTCAGTCTTGGATGTGAGAACTAAGGATGGAAATACTCAACAAATTTCAGGTGAAATTAATCCAGGTTTTTTAAGTAGTCGATTAACTTTGGAAGGACCAATTGTAAAAGATAAAATAGGTTTTTTTGCAACGAGTCGATTTTCTCATTTAGGTGGACTTATTAATTTGGCGAATAATATAGCTGGTGAAGATGAAGAAGTTCCAGCTAGTCTTCAATTTTATGATGTCAATCTAAAGCTACATTATTCGATTTCGAAAAAGGACAAAGTATTTTTAAGTTTTTACGCTGGGCAGGATATTTTTAAAATTGAGAATGAATTCGGAGGGATTAGAACTGCTATGTTTGGGGTAGACTCGCTGGTAATTAGTATTGATAGTACTTTTCAGGAGTCGAAATTGAATTGGGGAAATAGTATTTTTTCTTTGAGATGGAACCATTTATATAACAATAAATTATTTTCCAACACTACAGTTACCTACAGTCGGTTCAATTTTAATGCTGCAGACTTACAATATTCCAAAGAGATTTTAAATGATACCTTATTCCAATTTGATATTTCCTTTTTAGAGTTTGAGAATTACATCGAAGATGTCGGAGTCAAAATTGACTTAGACTATATTCCTTCTTCCAGACATTATTTTAGGTTTGGTGTAGGTATGATTGGACGAAGCTTTAGTTCAGGAAATACGGATGAATATACCGATGTAGAAGATTTGGAATTACCTCCTGACGATCCAGATTTTACGGAATATGTAGAAGCCAATCCTCCAGAGAATCAATATTCTTCTTTTGATTTAAATGTCTATGCAGAAGATGAAATTAAAATTTCAGAATCATTTCATGCTAATGTAGGCGTACGTTTATCTGTATTTGGAAATGATTCTGGCAATTTTTTCGCATCAATAGAACCTCGAATAAAAGCTAATTATGTTTTCTCCAATCGATGGTCTGCTAATGCGTCTATTAATCGAACTAGCCAAAGTATACATTTATTGACCAATACCGGATTAGGATTGCCCATAGATATTTGGGTGCCATCTTTAGAAGAAATTCGTCCACAAACTGCTTGGCAAAAAACCCTTGCTTTGGAATATAAATCTCCAAAAGATTTTAGATTTAAGGTGGAAGGTTTTCATAAAACGATGAAGCGGTTGATCTTTTTACAAGAGTCTATTTTCCAATTTGAAAATTTATCACTCTCGGATTCTACCTTTATTACTGGAACTGGAAAATCTTATGGTTTAGAATTTACGCTTGAAAAAGAGTTTAAGAAAATGGCTTTTTATAGTTATTACACCTTATCGAGATCAGAGCGACTTTTTCCATCCTTTAATTTAGGAAACTCATTTCCATTTCAATATGATCGACTGCATTCCTTAAAATTAGCAGGACTTTGGAGGGCAACTAAGAAAATGAGTCTTAGTCTTGGATGGACTTATTTTTCAGGGACACCTAGGATTTATAGTGAAATTTTTCAATCATTAACTGATGACCTACCATTCACAGAGGAACCTTTTGACCCAGGTGAATTTAATGGGAAAAGGACCCCAGCTTATCATAGGATGGATGCCAAAATTGATTTTACCTTTAGCAAAAAATATGGTACACATCATTTAGGCTTCAGTATTTATAATCTCTACTTTCGAAGTAATGTTACTTTATATGAAAGAGTTCCAGAGCGAGATAGTCAAGGAAACTTTGTGCGATATGTTGATGACCCTATTTCTTTTGCACCACTTATTCCTTCCTTAAATTATTCCTATAGGTTTTAATTTTTTTTCCAAAATAATAAAATAGAAATAGGGGAAAACAAAAATCTATTTGTCTAGTAGATGTATTTAGCAATGATGAAAAAAATAAAATATTTATTCATTGCTCACTAGGCAACTGGCCTTTTCAAAAAAATAATTTCATACCATCTTTTACTAAAATAAAAAACTTGTGATGACTTGTACAGACATCACCTGAAACCTTATTACCTAATTTTAAAATCAAATTACATGAAAAATTTAGTGAGAGTATCTAGTTTTATTTTTGCCATTTTATTATTCACCAATTTATTTACGTCTTGTAAAAAAGATGAAGTAATAGATCCCACTCCAGAGGTGACAACCCCAACTACACCTTCTACTATTACTCCTTCTGCCAATGCAGCTATCATGATGAGCTTCGCAGAAAGTGGAGGTATGACTAATGATAGTACAGATTATTGCGATTGCTTCGCTATTTTTGATCAGGTGGATTGGAGTGGATCTGAGAGTGAAATTATTGCGCAGTTGGAAGCAATTTTAGCTGGTTTGACGGATGAGCAATTGGACGAATTATTTGTACCCGTTTGCACTATTGATGGTGAATATTTTGAGAATTCATGTGTAGCAATTTGCAATTCAGTATTTAATTATGAAACGTGTGGAGATTATGATGGCGACGATGACGATTGGAATGAATGCTTTTCATTTGTTTATCCGATGACGATTGTGCTTCCAGATGGCGCGAATGTAGAAGTGAATAATGATGAAGAATTGATTATAGCTATTGATAGTTGGTATGATGCTAATCCTAATTCGGATGAAGATCCAACTTTAATTTATCCTGTGAATATATTGTTAGAAGAAGATGGGTCTACTTTGGCGGTTAACAATGATGATCAATTAGAAGACCTTTTTGAATACTGCGAGGAGCAAGATGGGTTTGACTGTTTTACTTTTAATTGGCCTTTAAGTATTCAATTCCCTGATGGTTCAGTAGTGGAGATTAATAGCTTTGACGAAGGTGAAGTTATAGTCGAGGGATGGTACAATGCTAATCCAAATGTGAATGAAGATGTAGAATTAGTTTTCCCATTTGAGGTAACTCTTACGGATGGAACGGTTCAAACCATTAATAACGAAGATGAATTTGATACTTTTATAGAGGAGGAATGTGATGGAGATTGGGATGGCGGATGTTTAGTTCAAGATACATCAAACGCCTTGATTCAAGGAGTGAAAAAAATGAAACAAGCGGCTAACGCCAAATAAAAATATTTTTAGTAATGATGGATACGACGCGTACCTACGAATGTGGGTACGCGTTCTTTGTTATTGATGAAAATATGTTTACATAAAAATAACTCACTTTCTCCTCCTCCTTTTTTACATTTACAATATGAAAATTAAAGGAAAAAACTTCCACACCATTTGGCTAAAAGATGATGATGAACAAATCGTTCAGATAATCGATCAACGATTTTTGCCACATGAATTGGTAATCGAAAATTTAGAATCTGTAGATGATATCGAGCGAGCGATTCGAGAAATGCATGTCCGAGGTGCGCCACTTATCGGAGTTGCAGCAGCTTATGGAATGTATTTCGCAGCACTCGAAGCTATTGATAATCAGCAGTTTACAAAATATATTCAGGAGTCAGCTGATAAGTTGAAAGCTGCTCGACCAACCGCTGTCAACCTCGCTTGGGCGGTTGATCAACAATTAAGTTTTGTTTCTGAAAATTATAAAATTCTTCCATCCATATTGTTGGAAAATGCGGAACTCATCAAAAAAGAAAGTATCGAGCGATGTAAAAAAATCGGAGAATTTGGCTTACCACTCATCGAAGATATTTTTAAAAAAACGAAAAAAACTGTCAACATTTTGACGCATTGCAATGCAGGTTGGATGGCGTGCATTGATTATGGGACGGCAACCGCGCCAATTTATGCAGCACACGACAAGGGAATTCCAGTTCATGTTTGGGTGGACGAAACTCGACCTCGAAATCAAGGCGCTCGCATCACCGCTTTTGAATTGCAAGAGCATGGCGTGCCGCACACCGTCATCACGGATAATGCTGGAGGACATTTGATGCAGCATGGAAAAGTGGACTTGGTACTCGTCGGAACTGATCGAACTACTAGCAACGGAGACGTGTGCAATAAAATTGGAACTTACCTAAAGGCACTCGCTGCGAAAGATAATGGGATACCATTTTATGTCGGAGCACCTTCGAGTAGCATTGATTTTTCTCTAAAAAACGGTTTTGAAATTCCCATCGAAGAAAGGGGAGAGGAAGAAGTAAAATATATTCAAGGTAAGCATAATGGCGAAATCAAAAAGGTCTTACTTACTCCTGAAAAAAGTCCTGCTGCCAACTTTGCCTTTGATGTAACGCCTGCAAGATTAGTGACGGGACTCATTACAGAATTTGGAATTTGTGAAGCAAGTAGAAAAGGATTGGTGAAATTATTTCATTGATTTGGTTTTTTTGTTAATAACCCAATAACCCAATAACCTAAATGGACGAAGGCTATATCAAGTTTAATGCTAATTGGAAAAAAACAACACATTTACATTTTTCCAAAATAAAACAACTCAATGAATGGCGACAAAAGTTATACGATGTTGATCTGTTGGGAGTCTATCCCGATGGCATTGGTTTTGGCAATGTAAGTCAACGGTCAGAAGGAAATAAATTCTACATAAGTGGGTCAAAAACAGGCAGTTACGAATCTTTAAATGAGTCACATTATGCGGAGGTTGTTGATTTTGATATTCAAAAAAATTGGGTAAAATGTGTCGGTGAAACCATCGCATCCTCTGAAAGTATGAGCCACGCCATTATTTACCAACAATATGCACACGTGAATGCAGTTTTTCATGTTCACCATTTAGAACTTTGGAAAAAACTACTTTGGAAAATTCCTACCACTCCCGAATCTGCACCCTACGGAAGTCCTGAGATGGCAAACGAAATCTTACAACTTTTTAAAACTACAGATGTTTTAAATACGAAATTATTTGCCATGGCAGGTCATCTAGAAGGTTTGTTTTCCTTTGGTGAAACGTTAGAGGAAGCTGGAAATGTACTGCTTGATTTGGTCAAATGATTGGTTAGACAATGATTTATTTTCACTTTTAATTATTGATTAAATGCAAGTTTGTGATCTTGAACCTGAAGGAAGTGCTCCTTGGGAATTACTTCGAAAATACGGAGGGAAGTTTGGTTTTTTTGAAAAAATAAAAATGGGTGGCGTAGGTTCTCCTAAAGTAAAATATATTTCAGGCCTGCCCGAAGTAGATGAATTTGTAGATGAAACTGCGGGCAATGACATCCCTCATCTCAATTTCGAGTATTTGAAAAATGGGCTTTTAGCTCGGATTAATAAAACCCAATATTTGAAAGGAGTGATGATTGCCTATGATGAAATCACTTCGATTGATTTAAGTATTTCAGGAAAATTACTGATGCCAGGAAACTTCATCGAAGAGCTAGAAAAAGTCACCATGAAAAGTGCTGAGCTAATTATAAAATCTTTGCATGGTGAAACCTTAACCTGCGAAGTTTCCGTCCAAGCCTACCTCGGAGTGGAAAAATATTTTCAAAAAAATGAAATCCTTAAGAATAAATTCTATTCAGAAATATTTTAATAATGCAAGAACTACTCAAAGAATTTCCCTCTGTCGTCGAACTTCCCGTGCAATGGGGAGAAATGGATGCCGCTAAACACGTCAACAACGCAGTATACATTCGCTGGGGAGAATCTGCCCGAATTGCTTACTTCGATAAAATGAATTTAGACAATTCATTTACCGAACAAATTGGGCCAATTTTAGGGTGGCAAGATTGCAAATATATTTTTCCAGTCACCTATCCTGACACGATTTCGATTGGTGTAAAAACTGTTGAGATCAAAGCAGATCGATTTTTTGTGGAATGTCATATGTTTAGTCATCATCATCAAAGAATTGTGGCAATTAATAAAAATTCTATCATCGCTTACGATTATCATAATTTAAAAAAAGCAGCATTGCCACAAGATTGGATTGAAAAAATTCAAGAACTCGAAGGCAAAAATTTTTAACAAATCATTAAATCTACATCACGAAAACTAAATCCTTTTGTGATATTTCTGTTATACTTCGATCTTATCTTTGTAATATAATTATTTAAAATACTCGTAGCAGGACTTTCCAAAGACCCTACATAAATACTGGACTTGGAAAGTCGAGCTACTAAAAATCATAATAAATATGAAACAGTTAATAATCATTTCTATCCTTTCCATTTTTGCAACGATCGGTTGTAGTCAAAAAAATGGCGGATCTTCCAAAATGGATAATGCTAAAAATCCTAAAATTGAGAATTATATCCAAGGCAAAAATTACGAAAAATACTCTGTAGCCACTTTTGCTGGCGGGTGTTTTTGGTGTACCGAAGCTTCCTTCGAAAGAATCAATGGAGTCGTTGATGTGATCAGCGGTTACTCAGGTGGACGAACAGAACACCCAACTTATAAAGAAGTTTGCAGCGAAACAACTGGACATGCTGAAGCCATTCAAATCTATTTTGATCCTGCGGTAGTTACTTTTGATAAATTATTAGATGTGTTTTTTGTAGCGCATGATCCTACTCAATTGAACCGGCAAGGCAATGATATTGGTGAGTCCTATCGCTCAGCTATTTTTTATCAAAATGAAAAACAAAAAGAACTGATTGATGTAAAAATCAAAGCATTGAACGAATCTACTTTCAATGGTAAGATTGTTACTGAAGTAAAAGCATTTGATGAGTTTTGGGTAGCGGAAGAGTATCATCAAAATTTTTATGAGATCAATCCTCGCCAGAGCTATGTGTACAATGTGAGTCGTCCAAAAGTAGAGAAAGTGATGAAGACGTTTAAGGATATTTTAAAACCAAAATATTTAAAATGATTTTTTCAAAAATAAAAATTGGAGGATTACTTTTACTCAGCGGAATTTTATTATCATTTGCCTTAAAAGCTAATGATAACATGCAGGGTAAGACATTTACAAAAAATAATAACCAGCATGAGGAGCTCGGTAAAGTAACCTGGGAACGAGATTTTGAAATAGGATTGGCAAAATCAAAAGCCGAAAATAAACCCGTTTTTTTACTCTTTCAAGAAGTACCTGGTTGTTCCACATGTCGAAATTATGGAAATAATGTGTTGAGTCATCCGCAAATCGTAGAAGCGATTGAAACCTTATTTATTCCCGTCGCCATTTTTAATAATAAAGGTGGAAAGGATGCAGCGGTTTTGAAAATGTATGGCGAACCTTCTTGGAATAATCCTGTGGTGAGAATCGTTGATGCGGAAAAGAAAAATATCGTCAATCGAGTGAGTGGAAATTACTCCGCTTTGGGAATTGTGCATGCGATGGTTTTTGCTTTACAAAAGCAAGAGCAAGAAATTCCGACTTATCTAAATTTACTCAAACAAAGTTTAGAAGCAGAAGTGAGTGGAACAGAGACCGCAACTTTTTCGATGTATTGTTTTTGGACTGGCGAGAAAAAATTAGGAAGTGTAGATGGTGTTTTAGAAACTCAACCTGGCTTTATGGATGGTCAAGAAGTAGTAGAAGTGAAGTATAATCCAGTTTTGATTTCCTATGAAAATTTAGTGGAAGAGGCCAAGCAGGCAAAATGTGCAAGTCATGTTTATACTGAAAATCAAAATCAAACTTCGGTTGCTCAAAAGGTAGTTGGTCAGAATTCCGCTTCGCAAAAATCAAAGTTTAGATTAGACAAAGAGCCTAAGTATTATTTGTCAAAATCAGTTTATCGATTTATTCCAATGACTCAATTGCAAGCGACAAAAGTTAATGTCAAAATTGGAAATAGACAATCACCTGATGAATATCTTTCTCCTCGACAATTAGAACTTTTGAAAGTTATCAAAAATAATCCTAAGGGAAAATGGAAGAGTGCGATCAATGTTGACCTGATGGAAGCTTGGGAAAAAGTGGAAAAAAGGAAAGCTTAAAAATATAGTAATTATAATGTTTATGTAAGGTTTAGTCCTTCCAAGATTTAATTTTTGGGAGGACTTTTTTTATGATAAAAAAAGGGTTATTGATAAAATAGTGAATAAATATTATTCATTTTATATGTAGTATTTACTTAAATTTGGTTTTAAATTTTTCATTTTTTTTACTTTGGTTAACTGGAGAATAGTTAAAATAAATCTTTGATTTGTTCGATCTTTCGCTATGTTGACTAAACAAAAATTGAATCATTCTGTTACTTTTATTATGAAAAAATCAACCGCACATATCATAGGTTCAGGGTTTGCTGGATTAGCAACTGCAGCCAGCTTAGCTCAAAAAGGAGTGGATGTTACCATTTTTGAAAAGAACCAAACTATCGGAGGACGAGCTCGACAATTCCAAGAAAAGGGATTCACCTTTGATATGGGACCGAGTTGGTATTGGATGCCAGACGTTTTTGAAAACTTTTTCAATCGTTTCGGAAAGTCAGCTTCGGATTATTACGAGCTAAAAAAATTAGATCCAGGGTTTACCATCTTTTTCGAAAATGATCAACGGATGGATGTTCCTGCTGAGCTTTCAGGTATTTACGAGATGTTCGAAAATTTAGAGAAAGGAAGTGCAGATAAGCTCCGAAAATTTCTCAAAGAAGGAGAGTATAAATATGAGGTAGGGGTTAAAGATTTAGTGTATCGACCAAATCTTTCCTTCACCGAAATTCTTGACCCACGATTAGCCTTGGCTTCACTAAAGTTAGATGTGTTTAAGCCATTCGATAAATATGTAGCGAAATACTTCAAGCATCCATTTTTACGAAAATTAATGGAGTTTCCTATTTTATTTTTAGGTGCGATGCCCGAAGATACTCCAGCTTTATACAGCTTGATGAACTATTCTGCCCTGACCGATGGGACGTGGTATCCGATGGGTGGTATGCACGAAATAGTTAAAGCCATGGAATCTGTTGCGCTCGAACAAGGAGTAAAATTCCAAACAGATGCAGAGGTGGAAAAGATTATTGTCGAAAAGAAAAATGCCAAAGGTCTTCTAATCAAAGGAAAAGAATATCGAGCAGATGTGACGATTGCTTCGGCTGATTATCATCATGTTGATCAATTTTTATTGGAAAAAGAGCATAGACAATATTCTCCAAAATACTGGGATGAAAGACACTTGGCTCCTTCTTCATTGATTTTTTATCTAGGAATTAACAAGACTATTCCTAAGCTAAATCATCATAATTTATTTTTTGATACTGACTTTGATGAACATGCTAGGTCGATTTATAAAAATCCGTCGTATCCTGATGATCCACTTTTTTATGTATGTTGTCCTTCCAAAACAGATGATTCGGTAGCACCTATTGGAAATGAAAATATTTTTATCCTTATCCCAATTGCGGTAGATTTAGAAGATAATGAAGACTTACGTCAGGTGTACTTTGATAAAGTGATGACTCGATTAGAGAAAACTACCGAAACCAATATCCGTGAGCACATTATTTATCAAAAAAGTTATTCTGTCAAAGATTTCAAAAAAGACTATCATTCCTTTAAGGGAAATGCATACGGTTTAGCCAATACTTTATTCCAAACTGCGATTTTCAAACCTAAAATGAAGAGTAAAAAGGTGGATAATTTATATTATGCAGGACAATTGACCACTCCTGGACCAGGGGTTCCACCATCTTTAATTTCAGGAATGGTAGCAGCAGACTTGGTGGGGAAAAAAGTATTTAATTTGGAAAAAAATTATATCAAAAATACACAAGATGATTTAGATAAAATCTCGATCTAAATCGTTTATAAAAAAACTATTTTAAAATCCGAAGACTTAAATTTTTCGTACGTTTCAACAAACAAGTAATTAACTGATTATGAAGGAATTATATGACACTCTGTCCCGTAATATCAGCAAGTCGACTACTCGATTATACAGCACTAGTTTTTCTATGGGAATTATGATGCTGAGCAAAAAAATTCATTCACCTATTTATGCTATTTATGGTTTTGTAAGATTAGCTGACGAAATTGTTGATAGTTTTCATGATTTTGATAAAGCTAAAATGTTGACGGAATTTCGCCAGCAAACTTATCAAGCGATTGATGAAAAGATTAGTCTAAATCCTATTCTCAATAGTTTTCAAGAAGTAGTGAATAAGTACAATATTGAACAAGAGTTGATCGATACTTTCCTTGATTCGATGGAAATGGATTTGCATAAGAATTTTCATGATACATCTTCCTACGAAAAATATATTTTAGGTTCTGCGGAGGTAGTTGGATTGATGTGTCTTCGAGTTTTTACGGATGGAGATGAAGAGCAATATCAACACCTCAAACCTTCTGCGATGCGACTAGGAGCAGCTTTTCAAAAAGTAAATTTCCTTCGAGATATTCAAGCTGATTTTGATGTAATGGGACGAACGTATTTTCCTGGAGTTAATTTTGAGAATTTTAATCAAAATCAAAAACTAGAAATCGAAAAAGATATTCGAGCTGATTTCGATGCAGCTTTGGTGGGCATCAAACAATTACCGAAAAGTTCACGACTAGGAGTTTATGCTGCCTATCGATACTATATCGCACTATTCCAAAAAATCACGATGTTGACGCCTCAGCGAATCATGCATGAAAGAATTCGGATTTCTAATCCAAGAAAAATTTGGTTGACTTGTAGATGTTATTTAAAATTGCAACTTAATTTATTGTAACTGGGAACTTAATCAACCAATAACTTTTAAAAAAAACTAAAAAATGATATTTATCGGCTTCCTAATTTTAATAGCAACATTCTTAGTTATGGAAGGCATTACTTGGTGTACTCATAAATATGTGATGCATGGATTCCTATGGTATCTTCATGCAGATCATCACGAACCTAAGTATCCTCATGTTTTTGAAAAGAATGATTTGTTCTTCGTCATTTTTGCGATACCAAGTATTGCTTTAATCTATTATGGATCTCAGGTAGAAGGTTTTGATCCGAGAATGTGGATTGGATTTGGAATCATGGCATATGGTGCAGCCTACTTTTTTGTCCATGATATTTTTATTCACCAACGATTTAAGATTTTTAGAAATACAGATAGTGCTTATTTTAAAGGCCTAAGAAAAGGACACAAAGTTCATCATAAACATCTTGGAAAAGAAGATGGTGAATGTTTCGGAATGTTGTGGGTTCCAATGAAATATTTCAAGGAAGCTGCCGCTGTAAAACATAAGACAAAAAACAAAAGGGTTAATGCATAGGAGGCATTAATCTCTAAAGTTTTAATGGACTATTCATTTAAATATGAATAGTCCTTTTTTATTTTAGTGTTCCATCTCGATTGTATAACAATTCATTTACAAGTTTTCCATTTTTGAAATTTGCTTCTCTGGCTAGTTGTCCATTATTGTACCATCGCAGTAATTTTATTGGATTTCCATCTGCATAATTTTCTTCAATATATTTGCTGCCATCGTCAAACCACATGCGATGCATTCCATCTGAAACACCAGCTTTAAAACGAAAATCTCTTTCCAATAAACCATTTTCATAGGTGGCAATGAGTTGAACTAGTTTTCCATCTTCCATTTTATAGGCATAATAACTTACTCCTTGAGTAACATGTTTGATTGCGCAACCGGTGTATTTTTTCTTTTTAAAAAAATAAGTTTTAGTACTTTCTTTAATACCTCCTTCGAAGGTTAAATCATCATATTGGAATTTGCAGTTTTTCAAATCATCAGCTGGATAATTTAAAATTTCAACTTGTCCAATTATTTGATTCAATAGAGAGGAAACAAAAAACAATACAATTACATTTTTCATAAAATAGCTTTTTTCTAAAATTAGAATCAAAATTTGATATTTTTAGGAAATGAAACAAAACGAATCCTTCATGAAAAATAAAAATGGTTTCCTTTGGGCTGCAGCTTTTCTATTTCTTCTTTTCTTGACACAAGATTATCTTTTTACTACTTGGGAAAAAGGAACATCATTTTTAGGTTTTCCTAATTGGTTAGGTTGGTTTATGCTGATTCATTTTTTATTTATCGTCGTATTTTATTTTTTCTCCAAGAGATATTGGAAATGAAGTTAAGCAATTTGATTTTTTAAAAATCAAATTTAACGACTAAATAACACGTCACCTATACGATGAAAAAAATCACAACTAGAAACCATCGTTCAACGTCAAACCAAATTAATAAATGATCTACGCAATCCTTATCGGCTATATTGCCATCGTTTTTTTAGGAAGTCTTCGCGGTGTGAAACAAGACGCTACAACTCCCGAGGGATACTTTTTAGCTAATCGGAATTTAGGAACGATAGCATTGTTTTTCACTATTCTTGCGACCAATTTTAGTGCATTTTATTTTTTAGGATTTGCAGGAGCAGGTTATCGAATTGGCTATGCTCATTATGTAGTGATGGCATTTGGGACAGGTTTTGCTTGCTTGTCATTTTTTCTTTTAGGCACTAAAATTTGGCGACTCGGAAAAGAAAAAGGGTATATCACACCAGCCGAATTGATTCGAGATCAAACGGGAAGTCCGATGCTCGGTTATCTTTATTCGAGTATTATGTTACTGTTTACTTTTCCTTATTTGGCTTTACAAATTATTGGCTCGGGGTATATTCTAGAAGCAATCACTAAAGGGCAAATTCCCTATTTTTGGGGAGCTACTTTTTTGACTTTTTTCACTATTGCCTATGTTTGGATTGGAGGAATGAAGAGTGTCGCGAAGACAGATTTAAAGCAAGGTCTGCTCGCTATTATTTTGATGTTCGCAGCGGTGATTGTGGTGAGTAATAGTTTGGGTGGTCTGACTTTGGCAAACGAAAAAGTATTTGAAATGCAACCAGAACTATTTTCGAGAGAAGGAATGGGTAATGCTTATCCTCCTCAAAAATGGTTTAGCATGTTGATTTTTTGGATGTTTTGCATTCCGATGTTTCCACAGATTTTCATGCGATTTTATATTGCGAAAGATTTACCCACTTTGAAGAAATCAGCACTTCTTTATGGTTTGATTCCTCTTTTTATTTCTATTCTTCCGGTGATAATTGGTGTTTTGGGACATTTGACATTTCCAGATTTGATGAGTTTAGAACCTAGTTTGATGAAAAAAGAAACGGATCAGATCTTACCAAAAATGTTAGTTGAGCATAGTTCAGATTGGTTTGCAGCATTGGTCATGACTGGTGCATTGGCTGCTTTTATGTCTACGTTAGATTCTCAATTATTAGCCTTGAGCACGATGGTGACGCGTGATTTTATTTTACCTTTTCGGAAAAAAATAGACTTGTCGCAACAGGTTTTTATTGGCAGAATTTGGGTAGTAATTCTAGCTTTTATTGGTTTAGTGATTGCGGCGCAGCCATTTGCTACTATTTATGATATGGGAAAATTAGCGTTTAGTGGATTAGCAGTTTTATTTCCGGTGACTTTGTCGGTCTTGCGTTGGGGAGGTGTGAATGTGAAATTTGCGATAGTTTCAATTATTGTAGGAGTATTGTTATTACTAGGTTTTTATTATGAAAAAATATCGAACGAGTGGTTATTTGGATTTGAAAGTTCGATGGTTGTCTTGGCAGTTTGTTTTGTCATTGTATTATTTGGAAATTTTTTTAGAAAAAAATAGTATCTAGTGAAGAGTTCCATTCGTCTAAAAAATAGACATGTTTATTCATAAATGCTTAATTTTGAGCTACTTATGAATGAGAAAAGATGAGGAAAGTCATCGAAAAAAATGAATCTAAAGTCATCAATACTACTGAGTTCCATCATTATTTTGAAACTAAAGATTCACAGAATGACTGTGTCTTAAAACAGCAGCTACACTATGGTAATCGATTTAATGTTTTTTATTTTTGCAGCCACGGGCTTTTGGATAGGCTTTTCGAGAGGAATTATATCTACGGTATTTACGGTTTTTTCCTATTTTTTTGGAGCTATCGTCGCCATCAAGTTCTCCGATGGGATGACCAAATTTCTACAGACTACTTTTAATGATGATTCGGCATTGTATTACATTGCAGGGTTGTTGTTGTCATTTGTTTTAGCGATGTTTTTGATTCGAATGGTAGCTCGTGGTTTGGAAAATATTTTGAAAGCTGGAAATATCAATACGATTAATCAATTGTTTGGGGGAATATTATTGAGTGGTGTTTTGGTTGTCTTATTTAGTTTTTTAGTTAGGTTTGGAAATGAGGCGAGAATGATAGAACCTAAAACAAAAACTGAATCGATCACTTATGCACAACTTGAAGTTTTACCAGATCATGCGATGGTCGTTTTGGGAAAAATAACTCCGCTGTTCCGACAACTTTGGAATAATACGATGGACATGATGGACAAAGTAAAAACACAAAGCATCGAAAAAGAGGAAAGCAATCCAAACGTTTATGATATTCCTGACTCTGCTGATGAGGAAGATACTGAAAACTAAGGCATTTTTATTTTATCGTTCCTAAACCTTTTCAATCGTTTTTTATTTTATTAAAAAAGAAAACAGAATGTCTGATTTTTGGAAAAAAATAAAAAACGTATTCTCAGCGGCAGAAGCAAGTTCTTCGATTAATCCCACGATTCACGAAGTCATCGAGCGGTCGGATGAAGAACTAGCGAACTACGAACAATGGAAAAATTCACTAGCTGCTCGTCGCTTAATTGATTGGCTCAAAAATGAATATTTTACCTACCTCACTTCTCCCAAAAATGTTGATCGATCTATTGATTTTTTGAATACGACTTCAAAAAAAGGGTTTGTGATTCATTTTTCGAATATGCAATACCGGATGGAGGAGATTACTTTTTTGTTTGATTACCTGAAGGAAAAAGTAAAGGAATTACCTTACCGAAGTTATGTGTCAGATACTCGAACTTACCCTAAAAATGACTTTGTAGAAACCATTCATCGGCACTATCTAAAACCTTCGTTGAAGTTAAAAGTGGCTGGTCAAAAGGCTGGTCAAGCTTTTGGAAACATCACGATTGAGATGCTTTTGAAAAATGATAAAATTGTGGATTTGAAGTTTTCTGCGACGACGTATCGGGATCATCAGTTTGAGGAGGCGGGGGATTTTAATGATTTGATGCAAGAATTATTTGTGTGATTTTTTTGCCGCTGACTTTTTATGATTGTTTATGTTTTATTTTCCTTCGGAAAATTTTGTGAAGCAAGAAAAACATAAAAAGTCATAACAAATCATAAAAAGTCAGCGTCAAAAAAATTAAAATCTAGTTCTTCCAATTCTTCCGTTCCTGCTCCACATGCTCCAAAATCACCTTCACTCCATACTTCTCCTCCAAATGTTTCGCCATCGCATCAGCCGAATAAACAGATCGATGTTGCCCACCTGTGCATCCAAAGTTGACATTCAAATTAGTAAAACTTCGTTCGATATAATTCTCTACTGCTTTGTCCACGATACGATAAGTCTCATTTAAAAATTCTCCGATATTACTATGATGTTGTAAAAAATTAATTACCGGTTCATCTCGACCGGTCAATTTTTTATAAGGTTCATATCGTCCTGGATTATGAATAAATCGACAGTCAAAAACAAAACCTTCCCCATGCCCAGAGTCGTCAGCTGGAATACCTTTTTTATAAGAAAAACTTCGAACGCCAACGGTGAGCAAACTCGATGAACCTTTATTTTTATCAAATGGTTCGAAGGCTTTTGTGTTGACGACAGCAGTTAATGCTTTTTCCAATTCAGGAATTTCGATCGGTGGTTTCGCATTTTCCAAAACCCATTTTACATTGCGAATGGCGAAGGGAATACTTTTGATAAAATACTCTTTTCGCTCGTACAAACCTCGAAAACCATAGGTTCCAAAAGTCTGAATATTTCGCATCAAAACGTATCCGTAAAAGTATTGTTTGAATTTTGCTCGGTCGATAGTAGTGAGTTTTTCAGCGGTGTCGAGATAGTGATTTAATAACTCATCTCGAATATCTTGAGGGATATTTGCCTTTGATTGATAGAGTAGGGAAGCCAAGTCATATTGCAATGCACCTTTTCTACCGCCTTGATAATCAATGAAATATGGATTCCCATTTTTAATCATGATGTTTCGAGTTTGGAAATCTCGAAACATGAAATTCTCGCAATCAGTTTGCAAAAGATAATCTGCAAAGCGATGCATGTCTTCTTCTAATGCTTGTTCGTCAAATGGAATTTTGGCCAATTTCAAAAAATAATATTTGAAGGTATTGAAATCCCAAAGCATACTTTGTTTGTCAAAACGCTCCCGTGGATAGCAAACAGAATAGTCTATTTCTGCGCCTCCTTCGATTTGCAAATGCGCTAATTGTTCGACTACTTTTTTATAAATCTGAATCAAATAATCGGGAAATAAATCTCCTTTTTGCAACAGGTAACTGTACAAAGTCGTCGCCCCTAAATCTTCTTGCAAATAAACATTTTCGTCCAATCGCTCGACATAAATTTCAGGAACGGGCAATCCTTTGTTTTTAAAATGTTTGGAAAAAGAAAGGAAGGCGGCATTCTCTTTTCGATCTGCATTATATGCGCCGACAGCTACTTTATCACCATTCGATAGTCGATAATAAATACGAGGTGAAGCCGAAGGGGCGAGTGGCAAAATTAAAGTTGGAGGTATGCCTGCCCATTCTTCGAAAAGCTCCGAGAGGAGGGATTCTATTTTTTGATTGGTCATTTTAAGATTTGATTGATTGAGGGGCGAAGATAGGAGTTTTTATTTTTTTTGAGTATTTGAAAAGAGTTGAAATGAAATTGGGATAGTAAATTTTGTCGTAAAAGGACGACATCTTGAACAACCTGGAATCCAATTAACTTTTAGTTCATTCATTAATTCAATAACTCGAACAGCTTCTTGACCACATCCATTTCCAATATCTTGAAGTAATTTTATTTGCTCAACCTTACTTCTCTTTACAGTAAATTCCACCATTACAATTCCTTGAGTTAAATTTTCTCTAGCCTTAGCTGGGTATTTTAGATGCTTATGAATAAACTGTTGTATTTTATTTTCAGAACACATTTCTAGTTCTTTTTTTGATTTTCCTTGACCGTCACAGCCTGGGAAGCGATACATGTTTTTTACAACCTTGAAAATTTTTTCTTCTTCAGAGTTTACTTTAATTCTAACTTCGTTTAAATCCTCTTCCATTTCTAAATCAAGTTCTTCTTGAGTTTGACAAAAAGTAAGATTTTGAAACAAAATGGAAGCGAAGAAAAAGGTGATTATTTTTTTCATAGCTATATTATTCAAATAATAGATGATTACATCCGAATACTCAATTAAGATTTACTTAAAAATAAGAAATAATACTTTCGGGAAAAAGAAAAAATGAAAAGGAAGCAATTTTTTTTTGATGTACTAATTACATTTTTTGCCTCAATTATTTTGGGAATGATTTTAAGTGTTGGAACTTATTTTTGGACGAAGGAAGGACCGAACTTTGAAATTGGTTTTCCAAAAGTTTTTTACTATCAATTTTATAAGGACTTTTTACATCATGGATATAATCTTGAAAATTTTATTTTCGATGGATTTTTAATTTGGGGAATTGTTGCTTGCATTTGGTTTTTTCCAAAAAAGAAAATCAAAAATGTGAACCAAATCCACCTTTGAACTTGTTAGCTAAAATACTTAATTTGTGTACTCATAAAATTTTTATCATGAATATCCAAAACGTAGATCGGGATCTTTTAAAGTCAGTATTAATTGAAATATTGAAAGAGCAACCACAATTGTTAAAATCTGTAATTCAAGAAATTATTAAGGAAAAAACTTCTCAAAAAGAAGAAGAATTAAGTGAAGAAGAAATTATAAAGTTGATTGATAAGGATTTTGAAAAATACGATGATGTGTTTAGAGCTTTAGCATAATCATGAAAAATTTAACAAAAAAGGCATTTTTAATTATCAATAAAAGGACTGTTGAAAAACATGGCGGGAATTTTATCCCACCTTTTAATTTTCTTCATGAAAGTTCTTTAGACTATTTGATTGATGCGGTAAATGCCGAAATGTTTGGGGAAGAATTATATCCAACGATTGCAGACAAGGCAGCCTTTCTAATGTTTAGTGTTATTTCAAATCATGTTTTTCAAGATGGAAATAAAAGGACAGGGTTAGAGGCGGCGTTATTTTTTTTAGGATTAAACGGCTATCGTTTACTAGAAGATCTACAGAACGTTGAAGGAATGGTTGAGAACTTATTATTAGTTGATAATCCTTCTGAAGTGGAAGTAAATCCTAAGCATCAGATGTTAGCTAATTTTACACTAGGAGTTGCTTCTGGAAAAATTAATTTGGAAAAATGCAAATTATGGTTCGCAAAAAACATCGAAAAGAAATAGTGTTTTTTGCGAATTTCTATTATCAAAAAATCAATACTCCTGCACATAAATAATAGTATCCAGCTGAAACCTCGTCGGCGTCAAATTAATCCGAATACTCCCTCGAATCCTTTGTCCCTCATCTCCCCATTCCTCATCACGACCATGCGCCACCAACCAATGAACGCCCAACGGCAAACCTTCAAAACAACCTTGCCCAGTTGCATCTACTTGAAAATTAGCATCAAAAATATCCAATTCATCCAAATCATAACCTGGAAAAACAGAATCGTTATATTTAAAATAAACCATAGTATTCGGCATCAACGCTTGATGATGTTGAACTTTAAGACAGACCTGCGGACGATTAATAGGTTCTTTATTGCAAGAAGTCATTGCAACAATACCAATCAGAAGTGTAAAGATTAAACGAGTCATTTTTTTACGTTTTAGTTCTATAATATAAACGACTCTTTAAGGTAAGTAGTTTTAGATTAAACTATTTATTTTTTTGAACGCAGAGACGGAGAGACGCGGAGTTTTTAAATTTTTCTTCGAAAAATTGCCTTTGCGTCTCACCGTCTTTGCGTTCAAATTTCATCACTTAGGGGATAAAATTTATTGAAGATCTATTATTTCTCCTCTTCCACATTCATCGCTGCCCACAATTTATCCTTTAATTCCTCCAAACCAATTTGCGCAACTGACGAAATAAAAACAATATCAATTCCCACAGGCAATTCAGGTTGCAACATTTCTTTCAATTCCTCATCAATCAGATCACTTTTTGTAATGGCTAAAATTCGAGGCTTATCCAATAAGTCAGGGTTAAACATTTTTAACTCATTGAGTAAGATTTCATACTCCTTTTTGATACTATCCGTATCAGCAGGAACCATAAATAGCAAAATCGCATTCCGCTCAATATGTCTCAAAAACCGATGACCAATTCCTTTTCCTTCATGCGCTTTTTCAATAATCCCAGGAATATCCGCGATGATAAATGATCGATGATCTCGATATTTTACAATCCCCAAATTAGGAGTCAAAGTAGTAAAAGCGTAACTCGCAATTTTAGGTTTCGCAGCAGTCACCACCGACAGTAAAGTAGATTTTCCTGCATTCGGAAAACCAACCAAACCTACATCTGCCAGAACTTTCAACTCTAAAATTTTCCATTCTTCCACACCTTCTTCTCCAGGTTGAGCATATCGAGGAGCTTGATTAGTAGAAGATTTAAAATGTGAATTTCCTAAACCACCACGTCCACCTTTTGCTAAAATTCTTTCCTCGTCATGTTCAGTTATTTCAAAATGAACTTCACCTGATTCCACATCCTTAGCAATCGTTCCTAACGGAACATCAATATAAATATCTTCTCCTTCTGCGCCACTTCGATGATTTTCACCACCGTTGCCACCATCTTTTGCAATCACGTGTTTTCGATATCGAACAGGTAACAAAGTCCAAATATTTCGATTTCCTCTCAAAATAATATGCCCACCTCGACCACCATCACCACCATCAGGACCACCCATTGCGGTAATTTTATCTCTTCGGAAATGTGCTGATC
>CAYGRM010000073.1:0-2051 GCA_964352225.1 uncultured Saprospiraceae bacterium
CCATTCAGTTCAATTAGACGATTTTCATTGCAAGCATAAAGTAATTCGCCAACGCTTTCGATTTCTAATTCTTTCCAGATCACACTAATTTTCTTTGGACCGAAACCCTTAATTTTTAGCATATCTTGAACTCCTTGAGGGGTGATCTCTTGGTATTTTTTCATGGTTTCCATCTCACCCTTATCAATGAGTTCTCTGATCTTTCCACTAATCGCTTTTCCAACTCCTTTAATTTCACCAATCTCTTCATCTGACATTTCAGATAATGGATCAGATTGTTTTCTCAAAGTAATGTAAGCACTTGAGTAGGATCGGATTTTGAATTTATTTTCGCCATGTAATTCCATCAGGTTGGCGAGCTCTTGAAACTTGTTGGCGATTTCTTTATTGGTCATGTATTTTTTTTTGCAAAAGTAGGCAATGGGAAATTAAATTTCAAAAAGGATAATTTAGAATTATCTCGTAAGACGATTCTCTGATTCGTTCTCATCTTGGGGAAATATATTTTTTGACGATTCTGAGCGTCGTTTTACGGATTAAACTCTCTCGATAATGGTGGCGATCCCCATTCCGCCTCCGATACAAAGGGTGATCAATCCAGTTTGTAAATCTTGCCGCTCTAGTTCATCCAAGCAAGTACCCAACAAAATCGAACCAGTTGCTCCAATTGGGTGACCCAATGCAATGGATCCACCATTTACATTTATTTTATCAAAATCATTGATTTGCATATCTTTCATGAATTTTAAAACTACCGCTGCGAATGCTTCATTCACTTCTATCAAATCAATATCTTTTAATTCCATTCCCACTTTTTTTAAAGCTTTTTTACTTGCAGGGGCTGGGCCGGTGAGCATGATCGTGGGGTCTAAGCCAACCAAAGCTGTTGAGATTATTTTTGCTCGAGGTTTAAGATTTAAGGATTTTCCTTTCTCTTTTGAACCAACTAAAACTAGTGCTGAACCATCTACAATTCCAGATGAGTTTCCAGCATGATGAACATGATTAATTTTTTCTAATTGAAAATATTTATGTAAAGCGACTCGATCAAAACCAGCTTTCCCCATTTTCTCAAAAGATGGATTTAAATCTGCTAAACCTTCCAAAGTGGTTCGAGGCCTGACATATTCATCTTTAGATAACATGATAATTCCGTTTTGATCTTTGACAGGAATTAATGAATGATCAAATCGTTTTTCCGCTTGAGCAAGTGCTGCTCGTTTTTGAGATAGCACAGCAACTTCGTCAACATCTTTTCTCGAAAAACCTTCTATGGTCGCAATTAAATCGGCACTAATTCCTTGTGGAATATATCCAATCCTTGTACTAACTAGAGGGTCTAAAAACATGGCTCCACCATCTGAACCTAGCGGAACCCGACTCATACTTTCCAACCCACCTGAGACAATTAAATCTTCCCATCCTGATCTAATTTTTGCAGCAGCTAAATTAATCGCTTCCAAGCCTGAAGAGCAGAAGCGATTGATTTGAGCAGCTGGCACATCCAAATCGTAACCTGCATGAAGAACAGCAGCTCGAGCAATATTACCTCCTTGTTCTTCGAGAGGTGCATTTACACCAATCAAACAATCGTCAATTTGAGCGGTATCCAAATCATGCTTTTCTTTTAAAGCGACTAGGAGCGTGGAGAGTAATTCTATAGGACGGACTTCATGAAGTGATCCTGACTTTTTTCCTTTTCCCCTCGGTGTTCTGATGGCATCAAAAATATAGGCTTCGTTCATAATTTATTTTAATGAAAAATGGTTTTTGAAAATCATACTCTATTTTAAGAGTAGGTAATATTAGGGAGCAAAGTTAGTTGAAATGAATAAAAAGGTTCATTTTTTAACCCAAAAAAGACATCTTACTCTTTTTTTTTCACAAAACTAAAAATAGGTCTTCAAGAAAAAAGATTTTATCTATATTTGTTTTCCAAATCTTACCGATAGAAATAATTCAATCTCAATTTTCAGATCCAAAAAATAAATAAACCTAGTTCTATTTTGAAATCAACTTCTTAAAAGGAAGTCATTTGTTTTATTTTTTTC
>CAYGRM010000073.1:2061-21550 GCA_964352225.1 uncultured Saprospiraceae bacterium
AAGTATCCGCATTATTAATAAGAATAGTAGAAAAGTAAATACTTTTTTGCTATAGAATTTCCAAAAAAAACTCCGCATTATTTTAAGTTCAAGATATTCCAATCTTGAAATCAGTCTAATTTTTTTGATAAAAGAAAAATTGAAGTAGAGGTATTATGCCACTTACTTTGGTCAAATTTTATAGAACAACCTTTTTTATAACAATTTAATTACGTGAAATGAGAAATTTTTATTCTTTGGTTTTATGGTTACTTTTTGCTATTTCAGTACAGTCCCAAACTACCACGATTTGGTTGGGAGGAAGTACAGATTGGGGTGATCCCACAAATTGGTCTGAAGGAATACCAGAAAGTGGGTTTACTGTAACGATTCCTGGGACTCCTCCTAATGGAAATAATTTTCCAGTTTTTACAGGAGGGCCGTTAATTGATTTTACCATTCAAAGTTTTGGAGGAAATATCACTTTTAATACTGTGGTTTATAACACAGGAAGTATTGTTAATTCTGGAGGCGGAAGTGTGATAAATAATTCCATTTTTATCAATGCAGGCATGGTGACTTTTAATAATAATGACGGAACATTTCTAAATAATGGGACGGTAGATAATTATGGAACCTTCAACAATGCAGGGACTTCAATTTTGGAAAATCCTGAAGGAAGTGTTTTTAATAATTATGGAAATATTGACAATTTTGGAACGATTAATAATGGAGGAAACCTATTGAACAATGGCGATTTAGTGAGTACGAGTACCGTTCAAAATAATGGGACGATAACTAACAATGGTTTTATGGATATTGCCTTTGGTGGAACGTTTACGAATTCAGTAGGAGCAAATTTTATAAATTCTAATGGAGCATTCGTAGAGGTAAATACGGCTTTTACTAATGGAGGAACGATCACTTCTGATGGTTCATGGTTTATTCAAGTGGGGAGTACATTGTTTGATAACTCAGGAAGTTTTACCAGCAATGGCAGATTGGATATTTCGGGATTATTAGATAATACTGGGACTTTAATAAACTCGAATGAAATTTTTATCAACGATTCAGGAGTATTAGATAATAAAAATGTTTTAACTAATAATGGTTCAATTTCACTTTCTGTTTGTGGTCAACTTATACAAAATGCTAACAATGACATTGTAGGAACCATCTTGAATGATGGAACTATCTATGTACTTGATGGTTCTGTAACAGTTACTTCTAATTTAGAATTTGGAAGTGAGTTTACTGATTTGAGTCAAAGAAAAGTTCCAGATACTAAATGTAGATCTGGGATGCTAGTTTTCCTTGACGAAAATGGCGTAGGTTCAATTGATATCAATGCGGTGGACAAAAATTCATATGGATTTTGTGGAGCTACTTTAGTTTCGAGAGTTTTATCGCAAGATTCGTTTACAGTTGCGGATTTGGGAGTTAATGAATTAACTCTAACAACTACCGATAATTTTGGCTTTTCCTCCTCATGTACTTCATTTATAACTGTAGTGGATTATTTTCCACCCGTAGTTGACGTGGATGATCCTGAAATTGATTTTGCTTGTCCAGAAGATATTACGGTTACTCCTCCAACAGGAGGAACTGCTGCAATCGCTTCATGGATAGAACCGATTGCCACCACGAATTGTACTTCAGGTGGGTCTGGTGTAACAGGTAATGGTTTTCCTTCCTGTGTAAATGTGTATGAAACACTTCCAGGATTTAATTTTATTGGAGAATTTAACGAGAGTAAATATTTTGTTTCTACTTCAAATAATTATAATTGGTCTGATGCCAATTCACTTGCAAATAATTATGGAGGTCATATTGTTTCCATAAGTAACGCTTCTGAAAATGAATATGTAAGAAGTAATTTACCTTCAGGAGGATCGACTTGGCTTGCTTATTCAGATGCTACCAATGAAGGAACATGGGAATGGACAACCGGAGAAACTGACACTTATACTCAATGGGAAAATGGAGAACCAAATGAAGGAACTAATGGTAATTATGCAAGACTAAAAGGAACTAACGGGAATTGGACAGATCGAAATGGAACGTCAAATCAGTATTATGTTGTTTTGGAAATAGATTGTTATGCAGGACTAAATTCATGTAGTTCGGTCAATGAAAATATCGCAGGAGCAACATATTTGGGGGAATATGAAGGGAGTAAATACTTCGTTACCACCTCTGCACAAACTTGGACAGCAGGGAAGAATTTTGCAGAAAATAATGGTGGTCATTTGGTAGTGATAGATAGCGAACTTGAAAATGATTTTATCCAAAATAATATTAACCCTCCTAGTGGAAGTGTTTGGATAGGGTTAAATAATGTTGGAACGGGAAGTACTTTTAATTGGGTTACTGCTGAACCGGTAATTTATACTAATTGGCAAAATGGAGAACCAAACGGTGCTCCGGATAATCATGGTGTAAGATTAAGAAATGATACAGGGGAATGGACAGATCGAAACATTACGGATTTATATGAATCAGTTTTTGAAATTCCTTGTAATAACTCTAATTCTTGTGAAGATGTAGTGTTACAATTAACCTTTGATAACTACCCTGAAGACATTACTTGGGCGATCAATGATGCCACAGGAATTACGATTGCGAGTGGTGGAGATTATGCCAGTACTCCAGATGGATCAACCATCAATATCACTAATTGCCTATCTGATGGTTGTTATGATTTAATTATTTATGATAGTTATGGAGATGGAATGTGTTGTGCGTATGGAAATGGAGCTTGGTCTTTAACTAATGCAGATGGATCAATATTGGGATCAGGGGGACAATTTACCTATTCGGAATCAGTTAATTTTTGTGTGATCGCTGGAGGAGGAAATACTGGGAATGGTCAACTATCAGTACAACAAATTACAGGAGGAGTGAATGGAACATTATTTCCTTTAGGTGAAAATTCAGTTTCTTATTCTGTTACAGATGGTTGTGGGAATGAAGAAATTTGCTCCTTCACCGTAACTGTTTTGGAAAATCCAGCTGAAATAACGATCACAGCATGTCCAGCTGATATAACTGTAGAAACTTCACCTGGTTCTCCTTCGGCTCAGGCAATATGGTCAGCACCAACTGCAACGACAGATTGTTTCAAACCCAATACAATTATTGAACAAACCATAGGAGATACAAGCGGAAGTGAATTTTTAATTGGGACTCATAATATTGCTTATTCAATAACTGATTCTTGTGGTAATCTTGCTTCATGTAGTTTTAATGTTATTGTAAATGAATTAGTGGCTAGCTTGACTTTAGATGAATGTCCCGTCGATCAAAATATTCAAGTAGCCGTTGGAGAAACATCTGGTGTGGCCACATGGAATGATCCAACAGGAACATCAGATTGTTACCAAGGGGCAGTTCAAGCTAATCAATTAGCTGGATTATCAAGTGGCTCTTTATTTCCATTAGGGGTTAACCAAGTGGTTTATGTTTTGACTGATGAGTGTGGAAACTCTTCTCTTTGTACTTTTAATATTACTGTTTCGGAAGAATGTCCTGCAACTGGAACAAGTTGTGATGATGGAAACGCTTCTACTGAAAATGATGTCGAAGATGGTAACTGTAATTGTGCAGGGACTCCATGTCCTGTAGCTGGAACAACTTGCGATGATGGAGATACTTCGACAGAGAATGATATCGAAGATGGTAATTGTAACTGTTTAGGAACTCCCTGTCCAACTTCAGGAACAACCTGTGATGACGGAGATACAACTACCGAAAACGATGTGGAAGATGGTAACTGTAATTGTGCTGGAACCCCAATACTATGTCCTGATCTAGGGACAACTTGTGATGACGGAGATGCAACTACCGAAAACGATGTGGAAGATGGCAATTGTAATTGTGTAGGTACTCCATGTCCTGTGGCTGGAACATCATGTGATGATGGAGATGCAACTACCGAAAATGATATTGCTAATGGAACTTGTGGATGTGCTGGAACTCCGATTGTAATAGGTTGTGTATCAACTGAAAATTTATCATTGAAGCCAACTGCATCAGCAACTCAATCAAGTACTCAACTTGGAGCAGAAGCAAGTCGTGCTATTGATGGAAACACGAATGGTGATTTTTTTGGAGGAAATTCGGTTACTCTAACTAATTGGGAAACTAACGCTTGGTGGGAACTTGACCTAGGACTTGTTTCAAATATTGAATCTATTAATATTTATAATCGGGAAGACTGTTGCCAACAGTTTTTATCTAACTATTACATTTTAATTTCAGATGCTCCGTTTTCTTCAACTAACTTAAATGAAACATTAAATCAAGCTGGCGTTTCAAGTTTCTTACAATCTGATCAAGCAGGGTTGCCTTCAGCTATTGATATTGACGTGGTTGGACGATTCGTTCGAATTCAACTTGTTGGAACTTCATTTTTAGGATTAACAGAGGTAGAGGTTATTGGATGTATTGCTGGTTCAGGTTGTGCCCCAGCGGGAACAATTTGTGATGATGGTGATGCCACAACTGAAAATGATGTAGAAAATGGAGATTGCGGATGTGCCGGTACTCCATGTCCAGCGGCAGGAACAATTTGTGATGACGGAAATGCATCCACGGAAAATGATATTGCTGATGGATCTTGTGGATGTTTTGGAACTCCCATTGGAGGAGGATGTTCGGTAACTGAAAATTTAGCCTTAAATGGAACTGCAACAGAGTCAAGTTCACAATTGGGAGCAGATGGAACTAGAGCCATTGATGGAAATACCAATGGTGATTTTTTTGGAGGCAACTCCGTTTCATTGACTAATTGGACAACTCAACCATGGATTGAAGTTGATCTAGGACAAGTTGGAAATATAGAAACAGTTAATGTTTGGAATAGAACGGATTGTTGTAATGGGTTTTTAAAAAACTATTACATCCTAGTTTCTGACGTTCCATTCACCTCTACCAATTTGACCATGACTTTAGCTCAATCAGGAGTAGACGGTTACTTTGAAACCGTGGCTGCTGGTTTACCATCTACCATTTTAGTTAATAGAACTGGTCGATACGTAAGAATTCAATTACAAGGAACTTCTTTCCTTGGTCTGGCAGAATTAGAAATTATTGGATGTATTGATGGTGGTGGATGTCCTTCTGTAGGTACCTCTTGTGATGACGGAGATCCATCAACTGAAAATGATGTGGAAGATGGAGATTGTGGATGCGCTGGGACTCCTTGCCCAACTGAAGGAACTACTTGTAATGATGGAGATGAAAACACAGTTGACGATTTGGAAGATGGAAATTGTAACTGTTTTGGAACGCCTATTAATTGTCCTGATGCTGGAATGTTATGTGACGATGGAGATGCTTCAACTGAGAATGATGTGGAAGATGGAAATTGCGGATGTTCAGGAACTCCTTGTCCAATAGTTGGAACATCGTGTGATGATGGAGATGCCTCCACAGAAAATGATGTGGAAGATGGATTCTGCAATTGTGCGGGAACTCCCATATCTACTGGAGGTTGTGTCACAACTTCCAATTTAGCATTGACTGGAACAGCTAGCCAATCAAATACCCTAACTGCTGGAGGAATTACAGGAAGTGCGAGTAAAGCAATTGATGGAAACACCAATGGAGTTTTCTTCACAGGTGATCCTTCCACTTCTTCAGTTTCTGCTACTAATAATGAAAACCAAGCATATTGGGAAGTTGCATTAGATGCTAATTATCTAATAGAACAAATTGATGTTTACAATCGAACTGACGGAGTTGACCAAACTAATGATATTTTCGTCTTAGTTTCAGATGTGCCATTTACCTCTACAGATTTAGCAGGAGCAAGGGCAGAGGCAATTTGGGAAGAAAATGTGTCAGGTCTGGTTGGAACACCTAGTACAGTTTTACCAAATATTACTGGTCAATACGTACGAATCCAATTGGAAAATTCAGGATATTTAGTTTTAGCGGAAGTTGAAGTTATTGGCTGCACAGATCCAACTCCAACAGGATTTGCCATACCCCACATGATGTATTTCAATGCTAAGAAAAATGGAATCCATACTGATATTGATTGGCTAATGGCTAGAGATATTGATGTTGATTATTATGAAGTGGAGGTTTCTACTGATGGTCAGGTATTTAGATGGTTAACTGAAGTTAATGCCGCTCAAGTTAACTCACCAAAACAATATGAAGCAGTAGATTTAAAGCCAGCATTTGGAGAAAACTTTTATCGATTAAAAGTGAATCAAATAGATGGAAGTTATTTTTACTCAAATATTCGAAGAGTTAATTTTGAAATCAACTTTGATGAAGTAGTTGTTTTCCCAAATCCAACAAATGACCATATCTACATTGATATGAGAGATTTTGCTGGAAAATCGGGTACGATTGAAATTTATAACAATTTAGGACAAAGGATGATGGAAAGAACTTATCAATCGTTCCCTTCTAATCCTGCAGAATTTGATGTAAATGACTTCACCAATGGAATGTTTACCATTTCTATTAAAGTCGAAAATCATAGACGATTTACAAAAAAGTTTGTAGTGAGTAAATTGTAAAATTCGAAGTTAACTCAAAAGAAGATTTTGTGAAAAAAATCATAAAAAAGATTCTTATGTTCGGCAATATTAATCTTAAAAGTGCTGAACTAAAATTTTAAATAATCTAAAAATGGTATTTCTACTCTGGTGGGAATACCATTTTTTTATCCAAAATTTGACTACTTTTAACCAAAATTAAAGAAGTCAAATTTTATCCTTTGATTAATGAATTTAATTTTATCTTTAATTTTATTTTTACGAAAAAAATGAAATCCTCCTTCATTTGGAAGAATAAGTTTATCTCTAAACACAAAATTGTTCATATATCATAGAACTTGTTTAAAGTTCGTTTTTAGGAGTTGAAAATTTTCAATTTTCGGTTTTGACGATTTAGAATTTGCAGTAATAACTATGGTTATTGCCGCTAAATATTATTAAGTCTAGCTCGAAAAATAGAATTTTTAAAGCCATAAATAGAAATTTAAACATGATTTTAATACCGTTTTCACCAAAAAAGAAATATACAATCAATTGAGATAGGTATGGATTCTTAAGCAGAAATCGCTTAATTTTGTAGGTGACAGAATAGCTGAGACATTTTATTTTAACCTTTCTATTTAAGCGTTCCAGACCAATTTCAAATACCTGATTATATAGCAAAGAATAATTTTCCGTTACTTTTTTTTTAAAGTTTTGGAAAACCAACTTTTGTCAGCATGTTAGATTATTACTGAAATGACACCCATGAACAAACAGCATTTAACCTATGTTCTCGTTATTCTATTTTTAACTTCCTTGGTTAAAGCTCAGTTTGCTATCAATTTATCAACGAAATCCATCTTACCTTCATTTATTAAATCAACTAGCCTTGCTTGTAATGTTACCGCTGATGCAGGAAGCGATATATTAGTTTGTGATGATGATTTTCCCATTCTTTTAAATGGTTCATTTTTAGGTAATGCTACAAATTATTATTGGTCTCCAAGCAGTAATCTAAGTGATTCAAGTATTTTGAATCCCTTAGCAAATGCTCCAGGTACCTATACCTTGACGGTAGAATCTATTGATGATTTAAATTTAGTTATCAATGGTGATTTTGAAAACGGAGATGTTGGTTTTACCACAGATTACAGCACAGGTGCAGCTAATGTTGGGAATTATTTAATTTCGGATACTCCTCAAGATTATTTCAATTTATTTAGCGATTGCGAAGATCATACTACCGGCATGGGAAATATGATGATTGTAGATGGCTCAGATTCACCTGACCAAAATATTTGGTGTCAAACCATTAACATTTCCCCAAATACAAATTATTATTTTTCACTTTGGGCAACTATGGTTGGAGGAACAAGTCCACCAGAGTTATTTTTCACAATTGACGGAAATGTAATTAGCGATACAATGTCAATTCCTTTAGATAATTGTTTATGGACAGAGTTGCCTCAATTATGGAACTCTGGATCAAGTACCTCAATTGAATTTTGTATTATTAATAACAATATATCTCCATTTGGAAATGACTTTGCAATAGATGATATTTTCGTTGCCCCAATTTGTGAAGTGACTGATGAGCTGGTAATTTCTATTTTGGAAGCAGAAGCAATCGCAGGGAACGTAACGCTCAATTGTATTGGTGATTGTGTGATCATTGATGGATCAAATTCTATTTCTGGACCAGCAATTACTCATGAGTGGATTTCTGTAACTGGTGGAACTATTCAAAATGGATCAACCTTAACGCCCACCGTTTGCGATACCGGAGTTTATAAATTAATCATAACTAGCTTGGATGTTTCTACGGGATTGTATTGTTATGATTCTACTTTAGTAGTAGTTGATCTAGCTACAATAAATCCTACTACTCCAGTTTTTACAAGGTTAGATACTATCTGCATGGGAGATATAATTAGTTATGAAGTTAGCTTACCAGATCCTAATACGACAAGTTATGATTGGTATGTTACTAATGGATCAATATTAAGTGGGCAAGATTCAACAGTTGTTGAGATAGAATGGGATGGATCTGCTGGAGGCGAGATTTGTGTTTCGGCAATTAATAGTTGTGCTACAAGTGATACGGTGTGTATGGATATATATATAAATTCCATCCCCTCAGAACCGATGGTTTCTGGCCCAACCAATATTTGTAACAGTACACTCACAAGTTATTCCACCCTCTTTTCTAGTAATATTTCAAATTATCAATGGACGACACCAGCGGGAACATTAATCCAGTCAGGGCAAGGAACTGATACGATTATGGTTGATTGGGGAAGCGTTCAAGGTGGTGATGTCTGTGTGTTTGTTGAAAATGAATGTGGGGCAGATTCAAGTTGTATTTCAGTTGTTTTTGGCAGTATTCAAATCAATATAGATTCACTTAATCCTCTTTGCACAATGGATAGCAACGGTTGGATAAAGGTATCACCTCTGGCTGGAACAGCTCCATTTAATTTTCTCTGGGATTCAGGAGAAACTACTGATAGTATTGGTGGCTTATCTGCTGGTATTTATGAAATTACGGTTTCAGATAGTGATGGTTGTTCAACCGAGGAAACCATAATCCTTCAAGATCCATTACCATTAAATCTCACTTTTTCAAATATAAATATTTCATGTCACTATGAATGTGATGGAATTATTTCAGCTGAAATAACAGGAGGTACTGCTCCTTACGAATTTTTATGGGATAATAATTTAGGAACAAATGATTCTTTGATAAATGTCTGCCCAGGAACTTATAACATTACAATTACGGATGTACATGGATGTACTATTGAAGGTCAAACACAACTTGATAATCCACCTTTAATTTCAGCAACCATATCGAATGATACAACAATCTGCCAAGGTGAAGCTGTAAATATTACTTTCCAATTTTCTGGAGTTGGTCCTTTTGAGGTAGAATTAAGTGATGGAGGAGTATATCCTAATTTAATTGATGGGGAGGTGATTTCTATTTCTCCTTCGGCAAATGCAACTATTTCAATTGTAAGTCTTCAAGATCAAGGACAACCGAATTGTATAGCTAGTTCTAATTCTATCATTGAAATTACGGTCAATGAAGGTCCAACATTGCCCATACTAACTGGTAGTGATTCGACTTGTCAAAATACTACTTTAACATATTGCATATCGAATGTGACAACTGAAGATTCATTTAATTGGACAATTCCAATGGATGCTACGTTTACAGGACAAAATTCTGATTGTATTGAAATTGATTGGGGAATTTCTAATGGTGGACAAGTTTGTGTTGAAGCTATTAATGAATGTGGAAGTATGCAGGAGTGTATGGAGGTTAGCGTTTTTGAAATTCCAACCTCAAATTTTTCTGTTGATCCAGTTATTTGTATTGATTCCACTTCTACCATTTTATATGTCGGAAGTGCAAGTGCAAATGCAACGTTCCATTGGGATTTTGATGGTGGAAATATTTCTACGGGAAGTGACTCGGGACCATTTGAAATAAATTGGACAACTGCTGGAAGTTATAACATTACACTTACGGTGGAGGAAAATGGATGCGTTTCGTCACAAACTTTCGAAACTGTTGTAGTAGAAAACCCGATACCAAGTCCAGTCATAAATTGCTCCTCGACAACAAGCTCAGTTACTTTTACTTGGAACGATGTAAATGGTGCAACTAATTATCTAGTCAATGATTTGAGTGGAAATGGAGGAATGATTATAGGAAATTCCTACATGGTTTCAGGTCTTGCTAATGGGGAAGAAGTGATTATTGAAGTTACTGCATTTGGAAATAATGCTTGTGGATCAACCTCCGTTCAAGCTTCCTGTACTGCTGATAATTGTCCTAGCATTGCTGTGATGATTGAACATATAGATCCAATCTGTTTAACTCCAACTACACCTGCCTTGAATTTAATGGCAACTACTTCGGGAGGAACTAATATGGGAAACATGACTTGGAGTGGAAATGGAATTACAGATGCTGTCGCAGGTATTTTTGATCCAAATTTAGCCGGAGTAGGAGTGCACGATATTACCTTAGGTTACGAAGAAAATAATTGTTTTTATTTGGATGTAGTGACCATTCAAATTTTTGAAACTCCAACAGCGAACTTTTCAACTACCGAGCAAATTTGTATAAATGAAAATTCCATAGTGAATTATTTAGGTTCTGGAAGTACAAGTGCTAATTATGATTGGGATTTTCAAGGGGGAACTATTTTGACAGGTACAGGTTCTGGGCCTTTCGAAATTAATTGGCCAGACTCCGGGAATTATAACATTACACTTACGGTTGAAGAAAATGGTTGCACTTCATCTATTTTCTCTCAGAATGTTCAAGTTGATCAGGTATTGGTAACGCCTAACATTACTTGTGTATCAACTACTCAGTCGATTGTTTTTTCTTGGGATAATATTGCTGGAGCAACAGATTATATAATAAATGAATTGTCGGGAGTCAATGGAGTACAAAATGGAAATGCTTTAGTTTATGAAAACTTAAGTCCAGGGCAAGAAGTGTCTTTAGAAGTTACAGCTGTGGGAAATACCATTTGTGGAAATACGACTTCCACCGCAACTTGTTTTGCTAATGATTGTCCCAATATTGATTTAGTAATTTCACCTATTGATGATATTTGTTTGAATAATGCTTTTATAGAAATACCATTGCAAGTAACCATTAATGGATCTGATGGAACAGGAGTTGGCACTTGGTCTGGGGGAGGTATTATGGATGAGGTTTTTGATCCTAACCTAGCTGGAACAGGGCAGCACGAATTGATTTATTCTTTCAATGAATTACAATGTGATTTTTCAGCATCCATTTTTGTAAATGTTTTCGCTCAGCCGATTTCATCAGCAGGTGAAGATGGACATTTAGATTGTGAAGATACCTCAGTTGTTTTGGATGGAAGTAGTTCCACAGTTTTTGGAGACTTCTCTTGGACAACCAATGGGGGTAATTTTATTAATGGATTTAATACTTTAACTCCAGAAGTTAACGCACCAGGAGTTTATTATTTAAGTATTGAAAATTCAGGATGTACTTCCATTGACAGTATGGTAGTTACTCAAAATATTCTTTCCCCAATAGCTGATGCTGGAAATCAGCAAGACCTAACTTGTGACCAAACCTGCGTGACTCTAGGAGGAAATAACACTAGTCAAGGAACTAATTTTATTTATTCTTGGACGAGCCCCAATGGTTTTATTTCTTCTCAAATTTCGCCAGAAGTTTGTCAAGCTGGAGAGTATTTTCTGACGGTTATTGATACAACTAATAATTGTATCTCTGGAATGTCAAGTGTAATGATTTTAGAAAACAATACTCCTCCAATTGCTCAAATAGAAGCTTTTGGAAATTTAGATTGTGCCAATACTTCTTTGGTTTTAGATGGGAGTAATTCTTCCCTTGGAAATCAAATTGAATATCAATGGTTTAATAACGATGGAGAAATTTTAGGGGAAACTAATATTTCTTTAGAAGCAACAGAGCAAGGAAATTACTATTTACAAGTTTATGATAATCTGACGGGGTGCTTTTCATTTGATTCGATTTTCCTAAATGATAACACTTTATATCCCACCGCAGAAATTTCCATTCCAGAGATTTTGAACTGTACCAATACTGAAGTAGTATTAGATGCTAGTAATTCTTCTAGCTCATCGTCAATCATTTATAATTGGTTTACCACAACAACAAACGGAATTCAATCTGGAGAGCATACTAATCAAGCCCTCGTCAACCAACCCGGTCTTTATGAGATCATTGTTTTAGATACTTTGAATGGTTGTGAAACTTCAGCGACTATCACCGTATTTCAAAATATCATTGTTCCAAATGCTGATGCTGGATTCGATATTGAATTAGAGTGTAACGAAACTCAAGCAATGCTTGGAAGTGAAAATACAAGTTCAGGCTCTAATTTCGAATACGAATGGACTGCCTCTAATCCCAATGTTACGATCAATTCACCAAGTGATTTAAATCCAATGGTCGATGGTTTAGGAATCTATAATTTATTGGTAACCAATTTAGAAAATGGCTGTACCGCATCAGATGAAATGCAAGTTTCTCAAAGTCCAAATATTCCTCAGAACATTAATTTCGAAACGATAGAGTCTCCTTGTTACGGAGATAATCAGGGGGTGATTATGATTCCTTCGATTGATGGAGGAAGTCCTCCATATTTATATTCATTTAATGGTAATCCTTTTTCGAGCGAAAATATTTTCCATAATTTAGCTATTGGGGACTATGAAATTATTATTCAAGATGTTAATGGATGCGAGTTGTCAACTATGGTAACTATGAGTCAACCTGATTCTTTAAGTATTGATTTGGGAGATAATATTTATTTAGAACTTGGAGATAGTGTTATGCTAAATCCATCCATGACGGGGCTTTTTGATACCATCATTTGGGAGTCATCAGCGACCTTTACTAATTGTGAGATCTTCGAAAATTGTTATAATCCGATTGTTACTCCAACTCAAACGACAAGTATGATGGCCACTTTAATAAACGAAGATGGTTGTATTGCAACGGATCAGGTAACTATTTTTGTTGAAAAAAATAGATACGTTTTTATTCCAAATGCATTTTCACCAGAAGGGTTTTCAGACAACCAAATCTTTATGATTTATGCTGGAAAAGGAGTGGAGCAAATAAATTCTTTTAAAGTATTTAGTAGGTGGGGAGAGCAATTATATGAAGCAAAAGATTTTTATCCAAATGATAAATCCTACGGATGGGATGGAAACTTTAAAGGAAAAAAAATGAACCCCGGTGTTTATGTTTATTTTGCAGAAGTTGAATTTTCAGATGGATTAAAAATAATTTACAAAGGAGATGTTACCTTGGTGCGATAATAAAAAAAGAGGTTAGCTGCTGAAGCTAACCTCTTTTTATTTACTTTTTACTTTTTAAATATTTTATCAATGCTTTCCTTAAATCATTTTTAAGTTCATCGTTTTCCTCTGGTTCGTTTATCTTGATGATTCCTTCGTTTTCTTTAGTAAGAAAATTAAAGTCATAACCTGCTAGCAAAAAGTCATTCATGGCAATGGTATAATTTCTATCCGTTTTTAAAAGTTCTCCTCCAATTTTAAAAGTTAAAGAAGCTTCGTCAACTTCTATTCCTGCTAATTGTAAATAAGCACCTTCTCCTTTATTTTGTTCGCTGGTTTCTAAGATTTTTTTTAACAAAACACCAGTCATCTCAACCTCAATAATTTTTCCAGAATATGGCAAAATTCGAATAATATCATATTGAGTCAAATTTCCAGAAAGCAGATCATCCACTCGAATTGAGCCGCTATTTATTATTGCTGCTTCTGATTTATTTCCACTTGCAAATGCAATAGATTCTACGATTAATGAGCCCAAAGGACATTGACCACCGCGAACTGTTCCTTCTGTTCCATCTAGTGCTTCGTCTAAAATTACAACTGTTTCATTGGCCAAAAATCCTCTACTTTTCAAATCTTTATCGGCTATTTCATTCCAATATTCAACTCTTTTATTGACGGTTGAATCTAATGAAAAGTTTTGATCAAGGGTAATTAATTCAGAATAAACGGTATAGGTTTTTTCATTGGCATTATATTTTACAGTATGCACAAATGCAGATTTCGCATTAGCATCTGCTTTCGCTACCACAGTTGATCCTACCAAAAATCTCATATTATTATGATCATGACCTCCCATAATTAATGGGAAACGAGGAATTGCTTTGGCTAGTTTTAAATCATCATCGATTTCCAAATGAGTGATTGGGAAAATTAAATCGACTTTGGAATCTAATTCTTTAACCATAGCTTTTGATCGTTGAATAGGTTCCTCAAAGGAAACATACGATTGTTGATTTACATCAAGTGTCACTCCAAAAAAACCAACCGTTAATGACGTTCCATCTTCATCCGTAAAAGTTTTAATGATGGTTTCTGGTATGTTTTCTTTTTTGGTGCGCTTCTCATTTTTGTTTTTATAAAATGGGATTAATTTTCTTCCTTTATTATAAAGAACATTGGAACTGACCCATTGAAACTCTGATTCATCAATTCTTTTTTGAATATCCTCTTCATCTAAATCAAACTCATGGTTTCCAAAAGTTACAATATCAATTCCAGCTAGATTCATCACATCGATCATCTGAGCACCTTTGATTCTATTTCCGTTTGCATCTTTCAAGGTTCCGATCACAGAGGGACTTACAAAGTCACCAGGTAAAATTGCTAAAGTATTTTTATTTTTTGCGAGCAGTTGTTTTTTCAAGGTAGCGACTCTAGCCATTCCGCCTTTGTCGTCGCCAGGCAATGGAGCAATTTCATAAACATCGTTAATATGCAGAAAAACAATTTCGATCAGGCCATCGTCATTTGGATTATTAACGATGGCTCTTTTAGAAGTACAGCTAACTAAAAAGAGGAGGAGAAATAGAAAATAAAATTGTTGTTTCATTTTTGGAGGTTTTTTGTTAAAAATGTAAATAGTTTGTTATGAAATAACCAATAACCAATAACCAATTAACTCTTCTTCCTTTTCTTTCGAATCATCCCTTCTTGAACAACCGAAGCAACTAACTTCCCATCTCTTGAAAAAATATTCCCTCTCGTAAACCCTCTAGAATTAGAACTACTTGGGCTATCTAGTGCATAAAGTAACCAATTATCCATTCTGAATTCTCGATGAAACCACATGCCATGATCCAAACTGGCCAACTGAATTTCACCATATTTGATATCTTGTCGATGTGGCAAAAGTGCAGTTCCCAATAAATTATAATCCGATGCATAAGCTAAAAAAGTTTGGTGCAAAGCAACTGAATCCGTCATTTTTCCTTTTGCTTTAAACCAGACATGACGAAATGGTCGATTAGCTTCTTGGGCAAAAGGATGAATTCTTTCAACTGGACGAAATTCAATCGGACGCTCAGTTTGGAAGCGACTAAATGTTTCTGGGATTTTTCCTTCCCAAGTATTGGCTAGTTCTGAGTCGGTGAGTAAAGTTTCTGGATGAGGTATATTCGGCATCACGATTTGATGATCAAATCCTTCCTGCTTCAATTGAAAAGAAGCAGAGAAATTAAATATTGGCCTTCCTTTCTGAATGGCAACTACTCGTCTGGTAGTAAAACTTCCCCCGTCTCTGATTCGATCTACATCGTAAATTATGGGGTGCGAAATATCCCCAGTTAAAATAAAATAGGCATGCATCGAATGAGCAAATCTATCTTCTGGAACAGTTTGATAAGCAGCATGGAGTGCTTGAGCCAATACCTGTCCTCCAAAAACAGTACCCCATGGAGCTGAATAATTATTTCCTCTAAAAATATTTTCCTCGATTTTTTCGAGGTTCAGTAATTCACTTAATTCCTTTGCATTTTCCATGAAGCAAATATAGGAAGGCAAAGGAATTATTTATTTTAAATAACTATTTTTTTATAATTTTTCAGTTCTCTTTTTTTTATAAAAAAATGAGAACACCTTTCTAATTGGATATTTGATTTTAATTTTTCTTAAACGAGTGGTACTAAAATAGAGTAGGAGGTAGTGTACTTATTTATTTTTTGATGGGAAAATTGATTATTGAATATTAGGGTTCTCCCCAAAAAAGTAAGACTGTTCGATTAACATCGAACAGCCTTAGCCCTAACCAAATAAAACCAAATATAGATTGATCAATTCTCGAAAGATCGAGTCTTGAAAAACCATATCTTTTATGCGAGTGGTTTTATAGTCTCGCAAATATATTGTTATGCTTCAACTGGAAGCTTAGCACTTTTTACGGTTGTAACAATTCGTCCAGCAATTTTGTATGGATCACCATTTGAAGCAGGACGACGATCTTCTAACCATCCTTTCCATCCATTCTCAACAGTAATAATTGGTATTCTGATAGAAGCCCCTCGATCTGAGATTCCATAAGAAAAATCATCAATTGCTGCAGTTTCATGACGTCCAGTCAATCGCATATCATTGTAAGCTCCATATACTTCGATGTGTTCTTTAGTAACTGGGCGGAATGCTTCACAAATAGCTTCGTAAACCTCCTTAGATCCACAAGTTCTCAAAGTAGTATTCGAGAAGTTAGCATGCATACCTGAACCATTCCAATCTCCTTTTACTGGTTTTGGGTGATATTCAATATAGTATCCATATTGCTCCGTCAATCTATCTAATAAATATCTTGCAACCCATATTTCGTCACCTGCTTTCTTAGCACCTTTAGCAAATAATTGAAATTCCCATTGTCCTGCGGCTACCTCTTGGTTAATTCCTTCAAAATTCAATCCAGCAGCAATGCATAGGTCAGCATGTTCTTCTACGAACTCTCGTCCCCAAGTATTTTTACCACCTACTGAGCAATAATACATTCCTTGAGGGCCAGGGTATCCACCAATTGGGAAGCCTAATGGTAATTGAGTTTTAACATCCATGATAAAATACTCTTGTTCGAATCCGAACCAGAAATCGTTATCATCATCATCAATTTTCGCTCTACTATTTGATGCATGAGGAGTTCCATCTGCATTCAATACTTCAGTCATTACCAACCAACCATCTTCTCTTGCTGGATCAGGATAAATTGAAACTGGCTTCAATAAACAATCAGAAGAGTTTCCTTCTGCTTGTTGAGTTGAACTTCCATCAAAAGACCATACTGGGCATGATTCTAATTTTCCATCAAAATCATTGACGACTTTAGTTTTACTTCTAATATTTTGAGTGGGTTTGTAACCATCTAGCCACAAGTATTCTAATTTAGATTTTGCCATTTTAATTTTAATTTTTTTAGTTTGGTAATATTATTTGATTAAAAGACGATGCAAAACTAAAATGTTTTGCTTTTTTTATACTTCTAAAAAATAAAAAAAATACGATTTCCAAAACCATCTTGCCATCCTTAATAAGCTGATAATCAGAGTTTTATCAAAGGTAGGAATGTTGTCCCCACCACGCAAATGACAGTTGGTTGAGTTGAATATTGTGTAGAAAATCTCGTAGGTCTACTATCTACGGATATACGCTATAAATGTTTTTCTTTTTTAGAGTAAATAAAAATACTACTCAAAGAATATTAAATACTTATTTAACTGCCAAATCATATGCAGCAATTTTCCCTGATTCTTGGTAAGCATCCATATCGTGTTCTGCTAAGTCTAAACCTTTTTCTTCTTGATCTGGGCTTACTCTGATTCCAATGGTAATTTTTAAAATATAGATTACTGCAAAGGCAAATGAAAACGTAAATAGCCCAACTGCAAAAGAACTATATAGTTGAATCCAAAGTTGTTCTAAACCAGCTTTTGATCCAAATAGACCAACTGCCAAGGTTCCCCAAAGTCCACAAACTAAGTGAACAGACGTTGCTCCCACGGGATCATCTAATTTTAATGTTGCATCAAAAAATACTACCGAGAATGGAATAATAGCTCCAGCAATACCACCAATTATTATGGCTTCACCAGGCGACATTAAATCTGCTCCTGCTGTAATTCCAACTAAGCCTCCAAGTATTCCATTGAGCACCATGGATAAATCATGGGTTTTGAAAAGAGCATAACTTACTCCAAAAGCTGCTACTGCTCCTCCCGCTGCGGACAAAGAAGTGGTTACAAAAACTAAAGAAACTCCAACCGCATCAGCAGATAAAACAGAACCTCCATTAAATCCAAACCAACCAAACCAAAGAAGAAAAACGCCTATCGCTGCTAGTGGCATATTGTGACCAGGAATTGGATGAACTTCATTATTTAGATATTTTCCTTGACGAGCTCCTAGTAAAATAATGGCTGCTAATGCACCCCAACCACCAACGGAATGAACTAATGTCGAACCGGCAAAATCATGAAAGCCTGCTTCTGCTAACCAGCCTCCTCCCCATTGCCACATTCCGGTCATCGGATAAGAAATGGAAACGAAGAAAACACAAAATATCAAAAATGCTCCTAGTTTTATTCTTTCCGCAACTGCTCCAGAAACTATCGTACAACAAGTTGCTGCAAACATTGCTTGAAAAATAAAATCTGTATATTTTGTCATGGTATCACCTTCCCCAAATAGGATAGGAGCTCCATTTTCATCAAGGGGAATATTTAATCCAAAACCTTGAAAGCCAAAAAAGTTTCCAGCAAATGCTTCCCCAGGATACATCAAACTATAACCTACAAAATAGTAAGTCAACAAACCAATTGCGATGATCATACAGTTCTTAAATAATATATTAACTGTATTTTTTTTCTGTACAAATCCTGCTTCCAATGAGGCAAATCCAAGATGCATGATAAAAACTAAAGCAGTTGCCACTAGGATCCATAGATTGTTTACAGTTAGTAAATCGTTCATTATTTGAAGTATATTAAATGTGATTAAATGTTGAATCACCATCAAAATGAAGTGATTGTGATTTGATTTTAAAACTTAAATTTGATTTGAAATAGGTATTTGTACGCTTGAAAAGAATTTTAAAGAGCTTGAACTTTTTTTCCTTAAATCGCTAATGGACCTCTATCTCCATTCCGAATTCTAACCGTAGTTTCGATATCAAAAACGATAATTTTTCCATCTCCGACATCACCAGTTTTGGCGGAGGTAATAATGGTCTCTACTATCTCATCTAGTTTCTCAGCAGAGGTAATGATGTCTAGCTGAAGTCTAGATATATAATCAGATCCATACGAACTTCCTCTGTAAGTTAATTTTTTTCCCTTCTGCAATCCGTATCCTTTGACTTCTTTTAGGGTGAAAAAATTAACTCCGATTTGAGCTAAAGCATCTCTCACAGAATCAAACTTTTGGGTACGAATGATGGCTTCGATTTTTTTCATTTTGAATATTTTAATGCTAAAAACTTTAATGGAAAACATTGATTGAAAGTAGAAATCAACCCGTTTTTTCAATTGAAATTTTTATCTTCGTAATTACTCTTTTTTAGGTGTTCTTAATTAGATTTTAATTGCACTTTTGGCTTAATCAAAAAAGCAAATCTATACCCAAAACACAATTTGAAT
>CAYGRM010000074.1:0-2726 GCA_964352225.1 uncultured Saprospiraceae bacterium
AGCTTGCAAATTCTTTGCTTCAAAGTTTCGGACTCGAAGAATTTACAATCGAGAAACCTACTTCTAAAACTCAAAATCAAGAATCATGAAAGCATTTTCAGTAAAACAACCTTTTGCAATGTTCATTGCGAATGGAAAAAAGACTCTAGAAATCAAACCTATGAAAACGAATTATCGAGGTAAGATTCTCATTTGTAGTTCCAAGAAAATTCATGATGGAAATTGTATCGTGAATCGAGCAGGTGAATTTGGTTTAGTTCCTTGTGAACTCTACTACTCAATCCTGACAATGAACTTCACGCAACCAAGCGCAAAACTTGGACACGCCGTTGCAATTGTCAATTTGGTAGACTGTAGAAAAATGGAAAATACAGAAGCCGACAAACTCGCAGCTAGACACGATTTTGTAGAAGGTGCTTGGGTTTGGGTTTTCGAGAATGCAGAAAAAATTACACCGTTTCCAGTTCGGGGAAAACTCGGATTGTTTGAAGTTCCTTTTCAAGTTCCAGTTTTCAAAATCAAAGAAACCTAATTACTAAACCCAGCTTCTCGATTCGAGAGGCGCAAAACTTGTATTATGAAAAAGGTATCACCATTTTATTATGAACTTTTAAAAATCGCAGGAAAGGAAGAAGGGCACGAACCTATGACCGCTGCCGAAGAAAGAGAGGAATCAATCCAAGATTTGAAAAATCAATTATCTCGTTTTGTAACTCCTGATGGAAAACCAATTACAGAGGATCCCGAAAAAATGGCAATTGATTTACTGAACGGAAAAACTAAATTTCAATAACCAGTTTTTCGAACCCGATTCGAGAGGCGCAAAACTTGTAGCATGAAAAAAGAATTTAAAGTTGAAGGAAAAACAGTTTCTATTTACAAAGATTACTCCTACGAATCAGACCACAGAGAAGCGCCATTCCAAATTGTTTTAGAAACTTTAGAATTTGATGAACTAGGAGAAATCGGATGTAATCAAAAAGTAGGATTCAAAACCGAAGAATCTAGAGACAAAGCATTTGAAGGAGTTGGAGCAATCAATGCAGTTAATTTTTACAATCACATGAAAGCCTTGATTTCCTGATTTCCCAATTTCGCATAATAGCCAGAGAGCGAAAAAAACTCCAAAATCGATTCCCATTTCATTGAACTTTCCGTTATCCTTTTTTTACTTTTAACTACCTTTTACGCACTCAAAATTAAAATACGAAATTATGAACATCTACACTTTTGACCAAAACAACAATTCCAATTTTTAATTCAACGAAGATGAACCTAGAAACTTTGAATCTAGATTTTGGAACTTTAATATTTTAATAACATGCAATTCAAATTCATAGAACTAGAAAAAGAAATCCAAGTTTCAAAAACTGGATTCAAATTACAAGATGATGATGGGAATCCATTTCTCGCTTTTAATTACAATGCTGCAGGACTTCCAGTTGTGAAGATTCTAAAAGGTGAGCAAATAGGAAAACAGTTTATCGCTGATCCTGAAACCTTTTTCAAATCACTTGCAGAGGAATTCGGTTTTGAAGAATTTATCTAATCAAAAATTAGAATCATGAGTAAAGCCATCACAAAACAAGTCGCTCGAATTTTTCGAAAACATGGAATCAGTTACGAGCAATCCAAAAATATTTTCAAGGAAGTTCGAAAGGAACTAAACTTGAAACCTAAGCCTTCCAAAAACAAAGGAACGGTCAAACGACTCTCCAGAGCCGAGCTCGAAAGTTTCATTAATGCAGCTTTCGATAAATCCGCAAAGGTTGGTTTGATGATGATGGTCCTCTACGAAACTGGGTGCCGAGTTGATGAATTTTGTAACTTGGAAACCGAAGACATTTATTTCCAAGAAATGAAAATCATTGTCAAGTCTGGAAAAGGAGATAAAAGAAGAGAAGTTCCAGTTTCTAAAAGCCTTATAAAAAGCCTCAAAATTTGGCTTGACAATCGCACACACGGATTTTTATTTATCAATACTCGATACAGGAAATTCTCAGCACGATCTATTCAACTAATTTGCAAGGATTTGAGACAAGCTGCAGAAATCAAGCTTGACATTACTCCACACACATTACGACACACCAGAGCCACGCTTCTTGCTGAGGATGGATTGGAAAAAGATCTCCTGGCTAAATTTCTAGGACACTCGAAAACGGAGACTACGGAAATTTATACGAATACCGCGAATCTGAAATTGAATGAGAAGTTTCGAGAGATTGATGTTTCGTAGTGAATTTTGACAAGACGTGTGTTGAGTTACAAACGACGGTGTTGAGCTGTTTGTCTCTAGCTATTGGATAGCCCCCTCTTTTTATTTCTTTATCTAATTACAAAACTCTTTTATAGCCCTGTATGCGTTACCATGCCCTAACTCTCCAGCTTTAGATAAATCCAGACAGCCTTCATCTATTTTTTTCATGTCTATTTTTGTTAATCCTCTATTAAAATATGCACTTGCATGTTTAGGATTAAGCTCAATAACTTTGTTATAGTCTTGTATAGCTCCTCTAGAATCATAGAGGCTGTCCTTAGAGTTACCTCTGTTAAAATATGCTTCTGCATATTTAGGACTAAGCTCAATAACTTTGTTATAGTCTTGTATAGCTCCTCTGTAATCTTTGAGGTACCCCTTAGTTAATCCTCTACTAAAATATGCGTCTGCATGTTTAGGACTAAGCTCAATAACTTTGTTATAGTCTTGTATAGCTCCTCTGTAATCT
>CAYGRM010000074.1:2826-4780 GCA_964352225.1 uncultured Saprospiraceae bacterium
TGAAGGCCATATTTAGATATCCCTCTTTTAAAGTAAGTTTCTGCGTCTTGACTATATCCAGTTATTCCAATAGTCAGTAGTAATAAGATCAAAGTGCTTTTCATGTTTATTTTTCTTTTTTTATTTAGTGAGTATTGTTATTATTTCTACTTCTGTAATGAACTGGTTACTTTTCTTCTAATCAATTACAATATTTTTTTATTGCATCATATGCTTTTCCTAAACCTAGTTCTCCAGCTTTTGATAAATCTAAACAGCCTTCGTCTTTTTGATTAATAGCTAATTTAATTATTCCTCTATGAAAATATGCTGGAGAATAATTAGGATTAAGTTCAATGGCTTTAGTATAATCTAAGATAGCTCCTCTATTATCTCCTAGAAAACTCTTACTATTTCCTCTATTATTATATGCTTCAGGATAATTAGGATTAAGTTCAATAGCTTTAGTATAATCTAAGATAGCTCCTCTATTATCTTCAAGTCCACTCTTACAAAGTCCTCTATTTATGTATGCTTGAGCATACTTAGGATTAAGCTCAATGGCTTTAGTATAATCTAAGATAGCTCCTCTGTTATCTCCAAGTAAACTCTTACAATATCCTCTATTCTGGTATGCTTCAGAATAATTAGGATTAAGTTCAATAGCTTTAGTATAATCCAAAATAGCTCCTCTGTGGTCTCCAAGGTCAAACTTAGAATATCCTCTATACTGGTATGCTTCAATAAAATTAGGATTAAGTTCAATAACTTTAGTATAATCTAAGATAGCTCCTCTCATATCTCCAAGACTGCCCTTACAAGATCCTCTTTTATGGTATGCTTCAGCATAATTAGGATTAAGTTCAATAGCTTTAGTATAATCCAAAATAGCTCCTTTGTAATCTTGTAAATTATATTTATCTACTCCTTTATCAAAGTATGTATTAGCGTCCTGACAAAATACATTTAGCCCTAGAGTCATAAAAAATAAGATTAAAGTGTTTTTCATTTTTATTTAATTTAATATTAATTATAGTTGTTATTTCTACTTCTGTAATGAACTGGTTACTTTCTCCTATCAATTACAATATTCTTTTATATCATCATAAGCATCTTCAAAACCTAGCTCCCCAGCTTTTGAGAGGTCTAAGCATCCTTCATTTGTTTTTTTAATTTTAATTTTTGATAATCCTCTGAAATAATAAGTGTATGGAACTATTTCTGGGTGCATTGGTTTAAGTTCTATAATTTTGTTATAATCATTGATTGCCCCTCTGTAATCTGAGCGTTTATATTTTAATTGTGCTCTACTGAGAAAGGAATCTACATCTGTTGGTTTGAGCTTTATGGCTTGGTTGTAATCTAACATTGCCCCTCTGTAGTCTTCGAGCTTCTCTTTACAAGATCCCCTTAAATGATACTCTCCTGCACTCTTGGGGTCGAGTTTTATGGCTTTGCTAAAATCTAGTATAGCTCCTTTGTAATCCTTGTTTACCATTTTTCTAATCGCTTTGTCAGATAGTTTGGCAGCTTCTCTTTTAGTGTCTTGGCTATATCCACTAATTCCAATAGTAAGGAGTAACAAAATAAAAATATGTTTCATGTTATTTATCTGTTATAAGTGTTAAATGATTATTGTCTTTTTCTACTTCTGTAATGAATTGGTTACTTTTCTTCTAATTAATTACAATAATCTTTTATTACATCGTATGCTTTTCCCATACCTAACTCACCAGCTTTTGATAAGTCTAAACAGGCTTCATTTATTTGATTAAGCGATAGTTTAGAAATCGCTCTACTGAAGTAGGCATTAGCATGATTAGGATCAAGTTCAATAGTTTTATTGAAATCTAATATAGCTCCTCGATTATCTTCTAAAAGACTTTTACTATGGGCTCTAAATAGATAGAATGAAGGATTATTAGGATCGAGTTCAATAGCTTTCGTAAAGTCTAATATAGCTCCTCGATAATCT
>CAYGRM010000074.1:4880-21497 GCA_964352225.1 uncultured Saprospiraceae bacterium
TCAGTTAAATTAGGATCGAGTTCAATAGCTTTCGTAAAGTCTAATATAGCTCCTCTGTAATCTTGAAGATTAATTTTAGTATGACCTCTATCATAGTATGTTATAGCGTCTTGACTATATCCATTTATTCCAATAATCAGTATAATTAAGATTAAAGCGTTTTTCATGTTTATTTTCTTTTTTTAGTTATTAAGTATACTGTTGTTATTTCTACTTCTGTAATGAAAATTTTACGGAAGTAGACCCCGTTTATTATAAATCCTTTTCTTCTTCTACTTTAGTCAAACAAACGGTGTTAATCCCCCACAAAAACAATACACTTACAAATCTTGATTCCTTTACCATAATTCTAGGTTTACACTATGGGGCATTTTTGACCTTTGTTCGATATTACCCAGCGTTTCTGTTTTGTTATCTCTGTTTTTTATAGGTGGCGCCAGCGGTGCAAATGTCTATGGCTTTATGCGTTGACTTTTTTATTAGTATACAAAACGACATCTTTAATGACCAATTTTTGAATAGCAGAGATTATTGTTTCCATTATTTCAAAATTCGGTTGTTGGTTTACTTTTGGAAGTTTCATTTTGAAATCTAGACTCTGAGAACTTCTTAATTTATTTCCATAATCAAATTTACCAAAAATTGATTTTTCCATTGAAGTTGTAAAAAAGAGCATCAACTCTTTTGAATATTCTTTTTTAGTATTCCAATAAACGCCTGTATCGTCACCTGCACCAAAACTATAATTACGATAAAAAGCATTGCCAAAAATGTCAATTGTTATTGAGTTTTTTGGAAAGCTTGCCACAGGATTTGAAATATAATTTACAACTCCGGTATTGGTCACTCCTGCCATTACAAAAGGAATGTCACCAGGAATTTGATCATCTTTTCTAAGTCTTCTGCCTTGCTTTATTTTATTAAAAATACTTTTATAAGTAAATTCTCCAAACTCAATTCTTTCATTCTCAAAATCTTCCAAAACTACTTTTTCTTCTGTAGTTAATGTGTAATCTTTCAACCCAGTAGCTATTAAATATGCTTCCAGTTTTGCTATACGTTCTGCTTCAATCTCAGTAATAAAGCTTTCCATAAATTCAATGTCTATTTTTTTATTTTTTGTTGGAAGTTTGATTTCCATGTCTTTATAAATTTGCATACCAGGTTTGCGAGCGTATGAAAATTGATACATTAACATTGAAATTGCGGTTGAAATAAAGGCACCATTTTTTTCATTTAACCAATCAGCCTTAGCTGTAATAACTTGACTTGCTCCAAATTCTTTTGGTTGATAAGAAACAGCAGGTAAAGTTACACCTAATACAATCCGATTGCCTGATACAGGTGCTTCATTGTTCTCAACCAAATACTTCTTGCTAACATTTCGTGAGAACATATTATTAAACATTGATTGAATAATATAAGGTACGCCACCTTCTGTGTTGTCTGTTGGTATTTCTCTTTGTGATTTTGCTTGTTTGATTGACTCAAACTTAAAAATATCACCTAATTTGTATACTTCCCACTTAACCTTTTTCAATTTTTCGTTAAGTGGGCTAGTTACTTTCCCAGGCTCTCATCCGTTATGCTTTGTTGTTTTAAAATATTAGATACTTCCCAAACCAAATAATTACTTATATTTTTTCTAAAATCAGTTAAAGTAGGTCTTGTGTCTATAGGTGCTAATTGGTTCCAATCTGCACCATTTTTTGGGTTAATAGTACCTTCATAATACTCTTTATTGGTGAATATATTGAGTTTACTTTTACCAAAACGAACCAAATTTTTTACTTCCTCATATCTTTCCTTGGCTTGATTAGTATCTTTTAGATTATTGCTCGCCTTTTTACGGTTGGTTCTTGTGTAACCATCATTAGAAAAATCAATAAATTTCACCATTTCGTCTTTGTGGTGTTTTTCGTTTACTTTAAAAACATAAATGTTGGTTTGTACACTTGATTTACCAATAAAAATATCTACAGGCATTTTGATGCTTGCTATTAAGGTATGTTTTTCTAATATTCTCTTGTTGTAATCCTTAGCTTTACCTGAACCTGCAGAGTTTTGAATAATGATAGCTGCATAACCTTTATTCATCATTCCGAGAGCTCTCTCTACAAAGTTCATCCCATTTCCTGGGGCAGAATATGGTGGATTTAGAATAAAAGCATCAGCAGGGAATTTTTCATTAGTTTTACCAAAACCATAGTTCCCATCAAAGTCTGTTATTGAGTTCTTATTCAAGATATTAGAGCTTCCATCACCCATCAAAATCATATTTAAAATAGCCAACATGTAAACACTAGAGATTAGCTCTAAACCGAGTAATTGTTCAGCCTTTATTTTGATTTCTTTTTGAGTTAACTCATCAGGTGATGTAATTGTATTCTTGGCATCTATAAGCATTTCATTCATAGCAGAAACTAACAAGCCCGCCGAACCTGTAGCAAAATCCCATACATATGAATCTTTGTTTACTCGTGCCAATTTTACTAAAAGATTAGCAACGTAAGAAGGTGTAAGTACTACGTCATTTAGTTTGTCTTGTGAAAAGCCAAGCCAACCATACATTTCATTAAAAAGCTTACCTGTGAAATCCGTAGTTAATCCTATTTTATAATAGATTCCTAAATCATCTACAATTTTTGTAAAAACCCTTTTAAGTTGGCTTTCTCCATTTTCAACTTTATTGATATTGTTAGTTAAAAGGGTATTTTTTAATGTTCTTAGAATTAAGTCTTTTTTCTCTTTTGGTAGCTCTTTTTCTCCTAAAAATGCTTCAATTTTCCTAATTATTTTTTCACCGTCCGTACTTCCTTTTTCAGTTGAGGATTTTAAATCAGATTTTTCTAGCGGTGTAACTCTGCCTGGAATTCCTAAGGTTGCAATAATTGAAGCTGCAACTATATAAACACGGTCATTTTCTCCTAAACCTTTTTCGTTTTCATATATATCAAAATTGAGCTTCCTTAAGCTAGCATCAATTTCTTTTTCTCTTTGTGCTTTTAGTTTGTCAAGTTCCTTTTGTGATAGATGTAAAGTTTTTACTTTATCAATAAACTCATCAAAATTTTTAGGTGCTAAAAAAGAAAGATCAGAATATTCTCCAACTTTTTGCCCTGCTCCAAGATTACTTTTTGAAACATGATAGACACCTATTTCGTGTTGAATTTTTTCAGTTTCATCTTTATAGCCCGTCATACCTATGGCAATAATATCAGTATAACTGGTATGATGAAGTAGAGCATTGGCATAATGTACCGCTCCATTTACTGCATAAGCATTTATATTTTTAAAATTAGACTCGTTTTTCGAAGTTCGATTTTCAACTAGATTATCATCATCGAGTTTTACAAGTTTATCTTTATAGCCTTTATATTCAATAAGAATGGGATAATGATTTAATTTTTTATCTTTCAACAGTATTTTTGCATCAGGACGATTTGCTCCTGCTCCTCCATTTTTTGTAAAATAATCAGCAAGCGCTTTATCTATTTCTGCATTTACGGATTCTTGCTCTAGTTTATAGGGTAATTTGTAAGATTTAAGCCATCCATTAGCTAAATCTGCAATATTTGGTTCTATTGATTGTGCCTTATTTTTTCCTTTCATTTCAATTTCTTGTTTGATTAAACTCTTGGTGTTTTCGTATGTGTATTTATAAAAAGGTGAAAGTAGTTTATTTCCTTTTTAGTTCATCTAATGTTTTTCCACTTTTATTTTTCCAATCTATCCAACCATTAGTACTTCTTCCTAATACCACTCCTGCTGCTGTGCTCGGAGAATTAAAAACATAGTTTTCTTTAAAAAAATATATTTCATTCTTTTGCTCTACAATTTCCGTTTCAATTAATTTTTGACGAAGTCGTAATATATAATCATGACAAGATTTGGTATGATTCGCACTAAACTCTGAATCTTTAAATATTACAAATCCATCATCAATTAAATCACCTTCTGCTTTTACACCTCTAGCTTCTAAATAGAGGATTTCCTTACTAGAAACTTCTTTTTTATTTAAAGAATCAAAAAGTGGATACCCCAATGTAGAAAGCAATATTTTTATCGTCTCAAAACTATCTAATAAATCCGCTTCCATGCTTTCGGTAATAAAAGGTGCATTAGGAGCATTCCCATTTTCTGTTTTAAATCGATTGACTTCTTGCGCAACTTGCACAGCAACATGTTCCAGGTATTTGACATGCGCTTTGGTAAAGGCATTTATTTTGGAAACAATCAAACAGGCGTGACTCCAAAATTCTTTATTGCGATTATGTTGTTTCAACCTTTCCCAACAGTCTTCAGCTTCACCGATATAAACTAGAGGTTTGGCACTTTCATCAGAAGTACCAAAGAGGAAATATAAACCAACGTTTTTTACTTCGGATCTTTTAGATGCGTTCTCCAATTGATTCCGTGGTATCAAAACTGCCTTGACTACACGGTTGGTAATTTCTGCGATTTTGATTCCACGGGGAGAACCATTGGGTAAGAATATTTGGATCGTTTGAGGACGTTGCATTTTTGTTTTAATTGAAAGATCGATAAGAGGAATGGAAGAAATGCAACGGTGGTAAGTGTGTAGCGTTCGCGTATTTTTTCATATCTTGTGAGTGTTTATTATTAGTAACCTTCCCGAGCTTGAGCAAGCGATTTCGGGAAGGTTTTTTTATGCATGTGGTAAAAATAGCAAAGATTACCAATATTAAAAACTATAATATTTATTAAGTCATATCTCCTTTTAATTTCCTTTCTCCTTCTCCCCTATTTTCCGTATCTTTCTACCATTACGTAACCGCCAAACTCAGTAATATGAAACTATTAGACTACCCTAGTCTGCTCAAATCCTTTATAGCAGAACTAGGAAAAGAGCTTGCCATGCGTCGAACCGTGTGGCGAGTTATTCCAGGAACTTCTCACAAATTTGGAAGTCCCGAAAAACAAAGTAGATACGACTCCATGCGACTCATGGAAAAGGTATTCAAAGAAATGAATACTCGTGAACTACAAACCATTGTCGAACGCATCGAGCGCAAAAAAGAAGCAGCTAGAAAATCAACGCCAAAACTATTTTCCTTGATCCTCATTTTTCTATTCCTCAGCTTTGGAACTCAGGCTCAAAAGATTTCAGAATTTCAAGCGGTAGATACTATTGATCAGAATTCGATCCTGGAAGTATTTTCTTTACACGAACATTTAAAATTCTACAACGAGAAACAACTTTTAAAGGTCAAAGTCGCTTACAAACCAGAAGGCGGAAATTTTAAATTCAAAGAAGAGTTTCAAAAATCGGGAGTAATAAAATACGCTGCTATACATCTAGGAACTTATAAATTTATCATCCAAGATGAAAGTTCTACCTGCAGGTGTGTCATAGAAATGGAATTCAAAAAAGAAGACGCTAAAGTTTTGAGCACTCTAAATTATGAACTCCATTGTTGGGATGCTAAATTCCCAGACCCTGATAAACCACTTCGGAAACTATGAGATTTTCTACTCTAATTATTTGCGCCTTCGCCATGATCACAGCGAAGGCGCAAACTTCGTTACCTGGCCCCGATTCTCTTTTCGCTTCCATCGACACATTTTATAATCAGAAACTAGCATCCGAAATCAAAGCTTTTGAATCCAATCCGAAAGACTACTGGATGAACTTTGTACCTAGTGTCGGAGTTGCTTACACACCATCAGGAGCGCCACGTCCTGCAGTTTCTTTTTCTCTAAATTCATTACTGCAGACAAGAAAACAGAAACAACAAATCAAAGCAATGAGAGAATCTATAGTTTTGAAAAATCAAATCGAAAGACAGGAAAACAAAATTCAAGTTTCCAAAATCCTAAAGCAAATAGAAATCCTAAATTCAGATTTAGAATTCTCCCTCCAAGTTTTTGAAATCGAACAGCAATTATTTGAATTCTACGAAAAACAAAATCAAAACAATGATATCAAACCTTCTGAATTTCTAATCAAGAAAATTGCTCACCTAAAAAAAGAGGAAAGTATTAGAATACAACAAAGAGAAATTGAAATCATTATTTTAGATTTATACGAAACTTCACATTTGAAATTTTGATACTATCCTTTTTGTTCCTTTATTTGTAGAACTAGAGACTTAAAAAGTAAACCTAAATTTAACGCACTTTTCTATTTTTACTTCCTATGATTTTAAGAAACGCAGTTTTTCGAAACTGTACCCTGTGGCTTTGTACAGGTTAACTTGGCGGTTGCGGTGCATCGCTCACAGGGTTTTTATGTTAAAAAAATTTTGATACAAATTTTTATTTCCTACTTTTGAAATTCTTACAATATTTTATTAGAGATACAATAAACCTAAATTGGCAAAACTTAGAGACTTAGCTAGCAGATTAAATTTACTATGAGGATCTGTTAACTCAAATTTTTAAACAACGCAATCTATTATAGATTGTCTCTAAAACCAATTTAACATGTCAACCGCCAAGACACTTAAGACACAGTTTCCTGTGTCTCAAAAAACGTATGCGAAACTCCCGCATCAATTTTTAATGCCTCATAATCTAGAATTAGAGGAATCCATTCTAGGGCAAATTCTGCTCGACAAATCCGCTTTCAAAATTGCCAATCGAATTCTCAATGCTGAATGCTTTTACAAAAATTCACATCAAACCGTTTGGAAAGCTGCAGAAAAACTGAACCAGAAAACTCAGCCAATTGACTTGCTAACCGTTACAGAGCAAATCCGAAAATCTGGACTTCTTGGAGAAGCTTCAAAACTCGAAGGAAAGAAACTTTCAATTTCAGAATCAAGGAAAAGAACCAAGCTTCAAAACTTTGGAATCACTCCTTTTGATTTAGTTGAAATGACGAATAGAGTTGCAAGCGCTGCAAATCTCGAAGCACATTGCAGAATCTTGTATCAATTCTATTTGCGTAGAAATGCAATTGAAGAAGCTGAACTCGTCAAACAAAAAGCTTTGGATATGACCGAAGATATTTTTGATACTTATGATTCTGTTGCTAAAAATTTCCGTTCCAAAAATCCTCAGAATGTACTTACCTACAAATCCATGAATCAAACAATGATTGATGGAGCGAAAGAACCGCCAGCTCGACGAATGACGGGAAGCCTCACTCATGAAAATTCTATCATCATTTTATTCTCAGATCCTGGAACTGGAAAATCAATTTTCGGAATGCAAATCGCGGATATGATTTCGAGAGGAAAAGGACTTTGGGGACACAAAGATTTTTCAAATTCTTGTCAGGCTAAAAAGACTGTTGTCTTTGATTTTGAAATGGAAGAATCTGAACTTTTCGGACGCTACAAAAAAGGAATTGATAATGCTTACAACTGGCATGAGAATTTCTTTCGTGCTGGAATTAATCCTGATTTTATCGACTTCGAGGATGCAGATACTTTGATTACCAATGAAATGCAACTAGTCATCGAGGAGCAAGAACCCGAGCTCGTCATAGTGGATAACATGACTTACATTGCTTCTGAATCTAGTGACCCGAAGATGGCTACTAAGATTATGAAGAAGCTTTTGGCGATGCAAAAACGAAGCACCAACCAAATGACCATTATTGTCATTGCTCATACTCCAAAACGTGACCCATCGCTCCCCATCGAGTTACGACATCTTGCAGGAGCAAAGGCACTTTCCAACTTTGCCAAAACGGTGATTGCTATTTCCAAATCTAAACTTGATCCCGCACTTCGATATATCAAACAATTGAAAGTTCGTCAAGATATCGAATTGTATAATGAGGAAAATGTAATCGTTTGCGGAATTGATAAAGCAGAAAGTGGACGTTTGGAATATCAGTTCCGAGGCTATGGAAAAGAAGCTGAGCACCTAGTTACTCCAGATATCGAAGCACAAGAACCTGCGCTTTTAGCTGATTGTTTGGAAAAACATAAATCAGGAAATTACAGCTGGAGACAACTTGCCGACTATGTCAGAACTGAGTATGGAATTACCATGACTCATACTACCATCTACCGAAAAGTGAAAGATTATGCTTTTGACGCTTTGACAGAAACTTCTGAAATCAAATCAGAAAATGAAATTCTAAAAGCGGAGAAATTAGCTAAAGCTAAAGCAGCTAAAGAAGAATTAGCAGCGGAGAAAGCAGCTGCTAAAAAGAAGAAACCAAAACCCAAAGTTTCTAAATAATCTGATTCACAAATTTTCAAATCCTAACCACTAAAACCAAATTTCCAAAAGTGTTGCAAAGTGTTGCAGACTGTTGCAGCGTGCAACACTTAATGTAATCAGTTAAAGAACTGATTATCAATATTTTATGTATTTGAAAGGCATTTTGGAGTACTGTTGCAACCGCAACAAAAAACAGTTAGAGAAAAAAAAAGAACCTTTTTTATATTATTTTTTAGCTGTTGCATTTGTAACATCTGTTGCATCTGTTTTTTTTGTTGCACGTGCAACACCCTCTCCTACCGCTTTTTTTCAATATTTTTTTCACAAATTTTTTAATTAAATCATTCAAAATTATGAAGCAATTATTTTTCGTAACAATGCTTTTACATTGTTGTTTTTTGGCTCGCAGTCAAAACATTTATGCCGATGCTCCTGAAGCTAATCTATCGGAGGTCCAAGGATTTACCACCTTCGAAAATCATGTAGGAGAATTAAACAACTATGGAGATTTATTTAAAACCACTTTGATCAAAAATCTTTTTCCTGGCGAAAATCAAAGTGTAAAATTCAGCGTCTTTTATCAAGCTTCCAAAAATGCAAAATTGCATTTCGTAGCTCATGGAACGGTCCGCACGGTTTTCCGTTTTTCAACTTGGATAAAAGAACCAGGTATTTATTACATCAGATTTGGAAACTCTAAACTCATGAAAATAGATGCTTCCAATCTTTCTATAACAATTCAATTACAAAAATTATGATGCACCGCAACCGCCAAGTTAGCCTCGCAATTTTGTTCTTGTTTCTCAGCGTGTTAGCCACAGCGCAAACGAGTTACGGAACTATACCAAATCCTCCCGATTTTGAAACGGCAATTCCTGTCAATTCAATTCCAGTTGATGAACTCGAAAATTATTATTCCTATTTGCCAGATGGTCAACATTGGATTGGTAAGAAAATCGAAAATTGGGATTCATTTTTTTCTGCAGCTGAAGAAGTCGATATCAAATTCTATTATCAGAAATCAGAAGAAGATCCTCTCATATTTGAAAATCAAATTCCTATCAAAAAATCGGAAGCTTGGTTTTTCAAAATTCAATATGTAGGCATCTTTTATGTCGTTGCTGAGATTCAAAATTGCAAAGTGATTACAAAATACATTCGATTTCCAAACGGCTCCATGTGTCAGTATCAAAAATCGAATTGTAATACTTAAAACTTTTTTAACCTAGTCTGCCGAGAGGCAGGCTTTAAATCGTAACCGCCAATTATGAAAGATTTATTTCCTTTTATATTTTCCTTCTCGCTGCTTTTCGCAACCTGTGGAACTGAAATTTCAAGTTCAGCACTTCCACTTCCAATTATCGAAAATGTGAGCGTAGATTTTGAACCTGAGCCTTATGGAAATTTGGTTCAAACTATTCCTTATCACATCGAGAAACAAAATGCTAATTCAGCTTTCATTTCTACGAAGCTTGAAAAATATCCTGATAGCTGGATTCTAAAATATTGGAGTTCAGAAGTTGAGATTTTGCATTTTGTAGAATTGAATGATTGTTCCTCAGCTTTCAATGCTCAATTTTCAAATGATACTTTGATCGTTTCTTTTTCTGATGTTCTCGAGATTCAAAACGAACTCGAAACTCAAGAACAATTGATCGGAGTTTTACAAGTTGAGATATGAGAATCTTAATCCTATTTTTAATCCTGGTCCTTTACTCGTGTAAAGAGGATTCTGAGCCTGTGGTTTGTCCTCCTCAAATCGAAACTACCACTACAAAAACAATTGCAGGTTTTTTTATTCTCGATACAGATTACCGAATTACGAATCTTGATGAATCCATAAATCTAGTTTCTGAAAATTTAGCCATTGGATATTCTTATGGAGATGCGATTCTATTTTTCGAATCGGATGAGCTCCACTTTTCAGAATGGAGAAATATTGGAATCGGAATTCATGGAATAGAAACTCATGGAAAATATTCAATTCAAGAATATACGAGCCAATATTCTGAGATTCAACTGGATGACGATTTGAATAATTGGATTTATGAGAATCAGGATTCACCAATTTATTTTAAACTAAATCTAGAAATATGAAATTAATATCAATGATAATTCTTTGCTGCTTTGTTTCGCTGTTTTCCTGCAGTAAAGATTCTTTTACAAACGAGATTCCAAAAGAGGAATTGAGTTTGAAGATTTCCCATACTGCGAGTCCTGATTTTGGTTGTCTAAATCAAACTTCTGGATTCGCAGATTTTCCTTTTCAATCAAATCAGATCAATGGAATTGAGTATCCATATTGTACGCCTCAACTTTGTGTTTTAATTGAGAGTTGGTTTTTCAATCCGTATTTCTCCATTTCGAGTGCTGATTTGAAAATTTGTAATTCGAGTTTTGCAACGATGAGCCATCCCAATGAATGCGGTGACTTCTCCCCTACTCAAATTACTTATTTGCAATATGCCGGAGGAACGGAAATTCAATTCCAATTTCAACAGGAGTTTTGGGTTTGCTTTAATCCTCAATTAGTTTATCCCGGAATGGATTTTCAATTGGAACATGAAATAGAATTTCTATAAGAACTCACCTTAGCCGATCTGGCTAGCGTGTCTCTAGTCGATACTTTGATAGAAGTATCTTAAAAGTTGAATCGAGGAATTGCAGAAATGCAATTCCTTTTTTTTTCGCAACTTTTTTTACATTTTTATTCAGATTATTATCCTAAAAATGAAATTTAAAAAGCCATTCCCCTTTAAGACTTTTAGTCTTTTCTTTTAGTCTTTATTTTGTAGCTGCTTTTTTTCCAATTTTTTGCAATTCTGAAACCCTTGCTATTATTGACTTTGAACCTCTTATGTGTAGTGTTTTAGGAATCGTCATATGTGTAGTGTTTTAGGAATCAAAACCGCTTATATGTGTAGGATTCTAGGAGTTAAATTGAGTTATATGTGTAGCTTTCTAGGAACATATGTGTAGGGAATTAGGAATCCGAAAAATAATATGAGTAAAAAAACTATTTCTGTTTTACACATATTGGAATTACATTTGTCAAAACTTAATAACTAGAGATATATGACAACCGCCAATACTCAAATAGCTAGAATTGAAAACTCTTTTATTTTTAATGCTCAGTATAATCTTACTGCTCGTGAGCAAAAGCTAATTCTATTTCTCATTTCTCAAATCAATCCTCAAACTCAAACTGAATTCCAAAAACAAGTTGTCTCCATTCGAGATATCGAGAAGCATTTGACAGATGGAAAAAGGAGAGGATCTATTTACTCAGAAATGAAAGTTTTGACAAAGGAAATTTCAAAAAGACAAATAGAATTTGAAGGAGTAGAGATCGAAGGAATTCAGTTGCCGGGAGTTGTAAATTGGTTCGGTTCAATTACTCCAATGAAAGATGATAAAGGAAATCTATCAATTGAATTTATTTTCTCTGAAAAGTTGAAACCGTTTTTAATTGACTTGAATCAATATGCTAGAATCTCACTTTCTGAAACTTTGAAACTTGGTTCTGGTATTGCAATTCGTCTTTTCCAATTCTTTCGAGCGCATCGAGATAAAATGTCTCAGTATGAAAAAATAAGTTCTTTGAGTTATGAAATTGAAGAGTTGAAAAAGTTACTTGGATTAGAAGGCAAATATTCTGATGTCCGAAACTTCAAAAAAATTATCATTAATCAAAGTATCAAACAAATCAATTCCTCAACTTCTATAAAAGTCCTCACTCCTACTTATCAAAAAACTGGTAGAAATATCACAGGTGTGAAATTCAAATTTCAAGATTCTTATAAACGAAATTCTAAAACCAATTTACTTGCAATCGAAGATTTGAGTTTCGCTGAAAATAAGAGTTTGAATCTGCTTACTGATTTTGGAATTGAGAATGATATCGCTTTGACGTTGATTTCTAAAATTGGTAGTTCTGAGTTTCGAGGTTTTGAAGATTGGTATTTTGAAGAAGCTCTAAATTTATTCCTGGACAAAACGAATCAGACTTCTAAGAAAGGAAAAGCAGGAACTTTTGTAAAATGGTTTTTAGCAGATTTTCAAACTAATAATTTTGCTTCCATTTTGGAGAAAGTTCAAGCTAGAAAAAAGGAACTTCAAAACTCAAACCCAGAAGCTTGGAAAAATAGAATCCTTGCAAGAAATATAACAGCTTCCGAATTTCGGAATCTGAAATTATAAAAACATTGGTTGAAGTTTAGCACTTGTTTTAACCGCCAAGCTTGAACATTAGGAGTGCAACTTCAGCCACATTTTTTTTTCAACTTTTAAAACTAGAAACACTTATGATTATTTCAGTAACAAATCTAAAAGGAGGAGTTGGCAAAACTATCGTTTCTCAAAATATTGCTGTCTGTCTCGCGATGCAAAATTATTCAGTCTGTTTAGTTGATACAGATACAAATCAAAATTCCATTTCTTGGGCAGGAATGAGAGACGAAGATTTAAGTTCGATTATTACGGTTGGAATTACTGATCCCAAAGCCCTGACTAAAGAAGTTAAAAAGCTAGATAAGAAATTTGATTTTATTGTAATTGATGGAACTCCAAGTTTGTCTCAAATGACGACTAGAATAATTCTTCTTGCTGATTTGCTAATTATTCCAATTCTTGCAGCTGCAAACGATCTTCGAGCAATGCCACAATTCATGGATAGATTAGATGAAGCAAAAGGATTTAGAGACGAAATTCCAGCTTATTTTTTCTTGAATCAATTTCAAGCTTTTGCAACTCAAAACACCGTTGCCGAATTACTTTATGATTTTGAAATCCCATTCTTGAAAACAAAGTTTAGAAATCGAGTTGCTTTTTCAGATGCTTGTGCAATGGGTTCTGGCGCTGCTGAATGGACAGACTCAAAAGCAAAATCAGAAGCTAATATGCTGGCTCATGAAATCCTAAATAAAATAAAAGAATTAAAACTCATTCCAAATGGCTAAGAAAAAAGTAGATATAAAATCAATGAGGAAAGGAATGGGAAATAGGAATTCAAAATCAGTTGAAGAAATTGAAGATGCGGTTTCCAAGATTCATGAAGAAGAAATTTCAAAGCCTAAACCAAAAGTTCAGAGACCAAAAATAGAATCAAAAACTAGAATTAATTTGAATATTCCAAAATCCCAACATCTGAAATTTAAAATTTGGTGTCTTGAAAATGAAACTACGATTACAGATGAAATTTTGAAATTCATCCAGTCTAAAATTTAGAATCTATACTCATTTGAGTATATGAGTACATGAGTATATACTCAAATGAGTACATGAGTATATACTCATATGAGTATAAAAAACGATTCTAAAGGCTTGTGTTAAAAATTTTGATAAAATGGTGTATTAATGTGATTTGATTATAATAATTCAAAATATAATACTGAAACTTCGCCAAAATGGATTTTTTCACGTATTTTCTTGTGTCACTCTAATTATTCGATTTAGTTAAATAAACACCTTGTTTTTTCATTGTCATAACAATTCTATTGTTAAAAATTTTCCTCAGGAGGAAAAAAAAATAGAATTGAGTTTCCAGAGAAATGAAAAAAAAACTAAGTCACAAACTTAAAAGAGACACGAAATAATATTTTGAAATTTTAAAATCGAGTCATGAATCAATTATCTAGGTTTCACGAAGTCAAAGCTTTAGAAGAAAGAGATATCCAGTTCCTTTTAAAGAATTGCGATAAGCTGAGTAGAAAGAAAAGTAGAATTAAATACAAAGCAATTATTTTATTGATGCTAAGATGTGGATTAAGAGTTTCAGAAGCTTGTAACCTCCAGATGAAGCATTTTAATTTCAAAAAAGGGAAGCATGGAACCGTGATCGTGGAAAGTTTGAAAAAAGGAATCTCTGATGCTGATATTTTGAAAGCAGAAAGGAGAAAAGACAGATTTAGAACAATTCCTTTGACTTATGAAGTAATGGTTTCAGTTATAGATCAATTAGAGCAATTAAAATCAAGAGATTCAGAGAGTTTTATATTTCCAGCATCGAGAAACTCAGAAAGAGAAGAAGGAATTTCGAGACAAGCAGTTTTTATCATGATTAAGAAACTCAGCGAAGAGAAAATTAATCCTCACAGGTTGAGACATACATTTGGAACTGATTTAGTTGATAATGGAAATGATTTGAGAACTGTACAGGATTTGATGGGACACAGACATAGAGCGACGACAGAAATATATTTGCATTCGAGAGAAAAGAGAAAAGAATCAGCCATCCAGACTTTAGATAAACCAAGTTTTTTGGAAAAGATTAAAAGGAGATTTGCAGAAAAGAAAAGAGTTGATATTATTCCAATGGACGTAGGAACTGGATTTCATGTAGGAAGAAAAGAGGAACAAAATAGAGTAATTGATTTGGTAGAAAAGAAAGTCAATATTTTGATCACAGGAGAAGCCGGAACTGGAAAAACACATCAGCTTGAAAATATCCAATTGGAAAAGATGTGGCGAGTAGATGAAATTTCAAAACAGGCATTGATAGGAATGTTGCTAGAACTTTGCGAAGGAGATAAAGAAGCTGTTATGCAAAAAATTGTAGATCATTCAGATGTCAAAAAAACAATTGTCAAAGATTCGATTCCAAGACTTTGTGAAATTCTGATCAAAGTTACAGATCAATACGAATACACCATTTTAGTTGACAAAGGCGAAAGTATCACGAAACGAGGAGGACAGATTTTAGAGAACTTGAAGAATCATTTTCATTTTATCATTGCAGCTAGAGAAATCAAGATTCAACATAAAGAGTTTGTATCGAACTTTGAGAAACTAGAGTTGAAAGGATTGAATCGACCAGAAGCAACGAAATTAATTAATCTGAGTTCAGCGGATTTTATGACTAGAATTGAGGATTACGAAAGTTATAAAACTCATATCTGGAACAAGTCACTTGGGAATCCGGGAAAAGTTTTAGAATTAGTTGAAAGATTCAGAAAAGAGGGAAACATTACCAGTTCTAAAATTCCGAGTATCGAGTTTGTAAGTGCGATGAAAGAAATAGATATGTTGTTGCCACTTTTGATTTTCATTTCTAGTTTAATGGTCCTAAGATATGTAGGAGGGGAACTGGATGAAGATAACAAAGGAGCGTTTAAATTGCTTGGAGGAAGTTTTATGCTTGTAGCTTTATTTGCAAGGTCAATGTTTACTAATGTGAAACGAAAATATGTTTAAGAATGAAAAAGGAATTACAAGTTTTTGAATACGAAGGAAAACGCATCACTTTTGATTTTGGGGATGGTAATGAGATGGTCAATGCTACCGAAATAGCTAAAGCATTTGGTAAAAGGTTACCAGACTTTACCAGATTAAAACAAACCAAAAGCTTCATAAAGGAGCTTGAAACCCTTATAAACACTACCGTTGTTGCAGATGTGCAACAACGGAAAAAAGCAATTAAAGTCATACAAGGTGGTAACAGACCAGATTTACAAGGAACTTGGTATGAGCAACGGTTAGCTTTAAAATTAGCAGCATGGTTAAATCCTAAATTTGAACTTTGGATCTATGGCAGAATTCGAGAATTACTGACAACTGGAAAAACGGAACTAGAATCGAAACCAGATATAGATATCAAAACGCTAGAATTCGTATTTCAAAAGATCAAAGACAATGCAATGGAGATTCATTATTTATCAGATATCATTGACGATTTAAAGAAATTAAAAAAGTAGTATTATGATGTATGTATTTTTTGCAGAACGAGAAAACGAAATTTGGAAGTCAGAAGATCTCTCTGATTTGAGAGAATTTGTTGACAGACATTTTGCTGTAAATATCGATTGGATGTTTCTGGAAAGAGGGGAGAAGCTTATATTTTCAGAATGTGGGAATTATAGTTTAGAAAGATGTCCATCACATTATAAATCTTTGCATCAAATTTCAATGATTGGAGAGACACGTATAAGAGTTGAGTTACAAAATTGACTGCAAATTTGTTCCTGGGAAAACAGATCCGGAATTCATTTTGACGGCATAAAGTTTTCAGCTCCAGCTGATGGAAGTTTCTGCAGACAAATATTTGACGTCAAATATTTATAAACCTTAAAACATCGCAACCGCCATGAGAAGTTTTATGACAATTTTAGGAATAGCAATTTTATTCGCTGCAGCTAGTGGAAAGAATTTGAATTTGAATTTAGCATCTAGCGACGAATTATTTAAACCAAATTTAAACGAACCAAAAGCTATGCTTGTCAGAACCGAGAATCACCAAACCACAATCAGGCATTTGAAGTCAGGAGATATTTTTCAGATACCAGAATGGGAAGATGATAAATTTCTATTTCTGCATTTTGATGGAAAACATTTTTTCTATTTGAATTTGAGTATCAAGGATTCTGTTCCAAGTCGTGAGTTCAAAAATATCTATGTGACTAGAATCGGAAATGTAAAATCAATGTTATAATGACAGCACCAAATCACATCGTCGGAGGAATCGTAGTAACTGGAGTTTTC
>CAYGRM010000075.1:0-21472 GCA_964352225.1 uncultured Saprospiraceae bacterium
TGAGAAAATAGACTCAACAACTTGATTATGAATAAATAATAATCTTAGAAATTCTTACGGCGAGTTAATTATAGAAAGTATCGCCATTTATAAAAGTAGTATTTCTATTTTTAATCACCAAATTAAATAATAAAAATCACTCATATCTTAATTCAATATTCAAGTTATTTAAAATTTAGTTCTCGTTTCAATTTTCCCATCCCAATTCCCTATCTTCCCAACTTATTAAAACAGAACAAAATTGAAACGAAAAAATCAACTCAACCACAACCTACTCCTCGCTATTCTCATACTCTTTTCCCTAGCGAGTTGCACCTCTGAAAAACATTCAGCATCACACCACCTCCCCATTTCCAAAAATCAACATATCGCATTAATCGGAAATAACCTCTGCTCTCGTATGCTCAACTCTGGGCATTTCGAAACAGAACTCCATCTGCGATATCCCGACCACGAACTCTTTATACGCAATATGTGTGATGGTGGAAACACGCTAGGATTTCGTTCTCACTCAAAGCTGATGATCTCTCCGAGGTAGTACCTAGCATTCAGTTTGGCTCTACCAAAAATCTAGCTAAAAAAATATTTATTTACAGAATTATTCTGGATGAAAAATTAGATGATTATAATGAGGCAAGTGAAGCCTGAGGCTTTGTAATACTTGGCACTACTCAGAGAGGTAGCGCCAGCTTTGTTTTTTTTATTTTAAATTAGGGATAGGCCAAGCAGGATGAATATTGGGAAAAGAAAGAATTGAAAGTGTCGGATTATTTGATGGAATAATTTAATTAACCCCTTATTACCTTTTTCCAAAAACATCATCATTTTTTATTTTACATTTGTCGATGATTTCCAAAGGAATAGTTTTTATCCTGATCGCTACTTTTGCATTTGCCATCATGAATGCAACTGCCAAAGAGTTGAGCGACTTCCATCCAATGCAAGTTGTATTTTTTCGAGCCCTCGGAACGTTTGTTTTCATTTTCCCAACAATGCTTTTACGTAAAATTCGTATCGTTGGAAATAACCCAAAATTCTTATTTCTAAGAGGTTTTGTTGGAGTGATTTCTTTAGCTACTTTTTTTATGGCTTTACAGAGAATTCCGTTGGGCTCGGCTATTTCGATCAGATATTTGGGGCCGATCTTTGGGGTGGTGATGGCTGCTCTTTTTTTGAAAGAAAAAGTAAAAGGGTTACAATGGTTGAGTTTTGCCATTGCATTTTCAGGGGTGATTCTTTTGAAAGGATTTGATCTTAGAATTGATAATTTAAGTTTGGGCTTATTGCTGATTTCAGCTTTTTTTGTAGGAATGGTTTTCGTTTTGCTTCGTTATTTAAGTGAAACAGATCATTATTTGACGATCATCAATTACTTTATGGTCATGGCAATTATCGCTAGTTTATTTTTTATCAATCAATGGCGAATGCCCGTAGGCAATGAGTGGTACCCAGTTGTTGGAATTGGTATTTTAGGAATGGTCGGACAGGTCTTTATGACCCGTGCTTTTCAAACTGAAGATACAAGTGTACTGGCTCCTTTTAAATATATGGAATTAGTTTGGGCTTTGATTATGGGATACTTTTTGTTTGGGGAAACTTACTCCTGGTTGCCATTTTTAGGAATCATTTTAATCATCATTGGAATGCTGCTGAATGTATATTCTAAAAATAAAAAAGGCAGCCCTCAAAGGACTGCCTAACTAAATGTATTTACACTTAGAATAACCCCAAAATCTTTATTAGTTGATAATTAGACGTTTAGTGATTTGAGCGTTGTTTATGATTATTTCTACAAAATATACCCCGCTTGGGAATCCGGAGATATCTAATCTAGCAACATTACTATTCGTATTTTCAATATTATGATTAATTAATTTTCCAACTTGATTATATATTCTTATCTGAGGTAAAATGTCATTTTCATTTTTCCCAAAAGAAATCATTACATGATCTTTTGCTGGATTCGGGAATAAATCGACCTCCATTTTTTCATCCATTTCAATGGCAATAATTGAAGAGTAAGTTGACGTTCCATCAAAATCGGTCTGCATTAATCGATAATAATTAATTCCTGAATGAGGCGTTTTATCCATAAAATCATAAGCAATTTGTATGTTCGAATTTCCAGTACCTGCTACCATTCCGATCGCTTGGAATGAGTTTCCATCATTTGATTTCTCAATGGTAAAAAAGTCGTTGTTGATCTCATTCGCAGTTATCCATTTGAGTTGAACTTCTTGGTTTACTTTTTCTCCATAAAAATCTAATAACTCAATTGGCAAGGCATTCAGTCCCAATATCCCAATTCCGAATCCTGAGAATCCTGAGGCAAATGTGGCTGTTACTTCGACATCATTAACATTATGAATATCTAATGTTGCTATCTGATTTTCGATGATAAAACTTCCACTATTGGAAGGATTAACTACAGAGATAGGATTATCTTTTACCTTGATTATTTCGAGGCTGGTTCTTGATTCACCAGTAGCAGTTTCCCAATTTGTAACTTCTGAATCTGTGTAAAAAAGAGTTACATCAAAAGTTTCTCCAGGTGCTGGAGTATTATTCTCAGGAATAATTCTAAAAGTTTTGGCAGCGAGCGCATTTTCTGGATCATTGTTATTAAAGGCCACCGTACTTGCCCCAGCTGTAGCAGTACTTCGATCTACTTCTACCGAGGTGCAACCATAATCGTAAGCACTATTATTTACCAAAGTTACCATGACATCGCCAGTCTCTGGATCATAAAAATGAACCGTTGAATTTGGGCCAAAATATCTTTCATCTTTATTCTGGCTATTAATTGCAGTCAACACATCTGCCGGTGCTCCAATACTTCCTCGCAATTCAATATCATCCACACTCAACGGCGGATCTGTTCCCAACAAAGCATCATTATCCCAACGGAAAGCGATTTTTAAATTGGAAGCTCGATCAGTTTCACTTGGCAAGTCAACCGTTAAATTCGTTTCCAATAATTGACCTGTTAAAATTGGCCCAAAGCGATTCCAATTAGTTCCACCGTCAATGGAATAATATAGACTTCCAAAATCATATTGAGTATCCCCATCTTCTTCTCCAAAGCAGATATAATCAAAGGTCAATCTCAAATCTACTGCATCGCTTGCGTTAATTACTGGAGATTCTAACCTCGCCCAAGACTCCGTCAAATAATCATAAGCATATAAATTACCCGGTAAGTCTGTCCTAGAAATATAAGCGTTATTATTTCCAATCATTCCATTTACAGGTGTTCCCACCTTCCAATCAACTGCAGAAGCCCCACTTGTTGAAAATGTCCATGCGCCCAATCCACTATTAAATTGTTCTGAAAATAAAAGGGAATTGGCTATAATTCCAGCATTGTCAGGGTCAAAATCGTCATCCTTGATAATTAATGCATAGGTCTGATTAGTAAAACCTGCTTGAGCATCTCCTGAAGTAGTAACCGCATCAATAGTGATAGTTACATCTTCATTAATTTCTATTTCGCTATCTTCATAAACGGTAATGGTGATCGTCTGATTAGCAGTTTGTCCCGCCAAAAATGTAACTGTACTAGGCGAAATAGTATAATCTAATAACGTCCCATTTTGAGCGGTTCCACTCAAAGTAAAACTTACCGTAGCATCTGCTGAAGGTGCTTGTGCTATTTTCAAATCAGTTGTTACGGTCTTTGTCAAGCAACTTGATCCTTCTTCCACCTCAAAGCTTTCCTCTACAAAAGTGATGTATGGTGCAGGAGGTAAAAGGGCTGGTGAGTTGGGCAATTCCATTCTTCGTGGAGAATTGGCCATGACAGTTTGTGCCCGAGCTTTTTGGTCGTTGGTGAAAATATTCATGCAGTTGTCGTTCGTATAGTCCATGTAATTTTCATCCATATCAACTGAAGCAGTTGGAGGAATTCCACAGTTAGAAATATTATCAGCATCGCAACTGTAATTAGCTTTTTCAGAGTTAGGAGTATCATCACAAAAATCATCATCGTTACAACTACACGCAGGTGGAGCAGTTCCTAAATTACAACCTAATCCATCTCCCCAAATGTGTCGTAAACCTAACCAATGACCGACTTCGTGAGTAGCAGTTCGACCTAAATCATAAGGCGAAATTAATACAAAAGTACCATCGTCAAATTCTGAACTACCAAAAGCACTTGCTCTTTGCACTACCCCATCAGTCTCAGCAGACTGTGGACTATTAGGCATGCCATCGAGTCCAGAGCTTTCTGGAAATTGAGCATACCCTAATAAATTATCATCTGGTGCAGCAAATTTTACTGTCCACATATTTAGGTATTGAGTTGGATCCCAAATCGTATTGGGCTTAATGGTATTTTCTAAATCATCTCGAGTCGCTCCATCCTGACCAATGTTTACTCGATCAACTCCATTCGTTCCAGATCCATCAGGTGCAGTTAGTGCCATGACAAATTCTATCTCTAAATCTGCTCCGTCAGGATGAGTGTTATAACCGTTGGTATTGATTATTTTTCGATAATCTTGGTTCAAGACAGTAATCTGAGAAAGCACCTGAGCATCAGTAATATTAGGATCTGTTCCCAAGGCTTCGCCATTGTGCAAAACGTGGACGACAACTGGAATTTGCAAAACTGTGGTTAAGCCTTCAGGCTGATTTTCTTGATCAATTTCGTATTGCTTAACTTTATCACCTAGCCATTGTTCGAATTGTTGTGGTGATTCCAGAGCAGGATTATTTAATTTCCGAACTAGATCAACTTCCATCGAAGAACATCTGATGTGTCCACTAGGTCCAGGAGTTTGTTGATTTTTATAGTGAGTATAAGAAACTTGTGAATGTATTGTTATAGAAAATAAAAATAACAATAGTGTTACAAGTAGTTTGTGAAAGTAGTTCATAAGTGGTTTATTTTAAGTGCAATTAATAAGTGTAGTGTTTTTTGATTTTTATCTTTTCTTAAATCTTCTAGGTCGTTTTTGTACTTCCCAGTCTGCGCCAAATTCATAAGCAAAAGTGATCGCAGTATAGGTGTACCAATCCTTTCTTTGAGGATTACCCAGCTGGCTAATTCCATCTAAATAATCAGTCATAGGTTGGCGAGTAGAAAATTCAGCACCGAGCGAAATTCGATCTGTAAGGTTATAGTAAAAACCAGCGCCGAGTGGAATGAGTAAATGATTTTTAGATTCAATTCGTCCTTCCTGATCTGGAGAATCTTTTCTCTCAATATTGGTTTGGGGATCGGTGAAAACGATTCCTATGCCGGCTACCAAATATGGGTGGAAGCCTCTGCGAGGAATTACTTTATTTCTAAATCTCCATTCCGCATTTAGCGTTACTTCTTGGAGAGAAGTCCTAAAAGCTAATCCCCGTTCTGCTCTCCAAGGTTCTTGCTTCACAAAATTATTGTCATCTCCCGTCAAGCTTGTGATCAAAATATTGGTACGAAAAGCCCACTTAGGATTAGATAAAATATAGCGGGCAAAAATACTTGAGCCTACGTTGAATTCTTGTGGGGTCCAAATTTTGCTAGAAGCAACATCTCCTTGATAATTTGATAATCCGATGGAGCCACCCAATTCAAAAGTTTGAGCAGAAAGAAAGATTGGGAAAATAATTAGGGTTAAAGTGTAAATTAAATTTTTCATGTTCGTGGTGTTTTTGTTAAATGTTATTGTTCTTATGACATTACAAAAATCACCCATTTTCTACACAACAAGCCTCTCATCTGATTAGGCCAATTGCATGAGAAAAAAAATAGAATAGGAAAGATCTTGAAGTTGATTCCTTTTGGACTTGAAGATTACATTCAGCTCTACTGCACAAATAGTTTTTGAGAAAAAGTCTCTCCACGCTGGAACTCTACTTGGACGACATACCAGCCACAACTCCAATCTTGAACTGGAATTTGTAAAAGACTACCTCCCTCTAAATCTTGTTGGTAAGCGATTTGTCCATTTGCGTTTAGAATCTTTACGGTAGCCGCTTCGCCTACTTCTGAGCTTGACTTTTTTATATTGATAAAATCAAAAGTAGGATTTGGAAAAACATTAATATTCATTTTTTTATTTTTAATCTCGATGACAATTATCTCACTATAAGTGTATTTCCCATCAAAATCAGTCTGCTTTAATCGGTAGTAATTATTTCCTGCGAAAGGATCTTCATCTAAAAAATCATAATAACTATTTGAAGTACTTTCTCCTTGACCATTGAGTTTTCCTATTTCTAAAAAATTAACTCCATCTCGACTTTTTTCAATCGTAAAGAAATCGTTATTTATTTCTAAACTTGTCATCCAGTTTAATTCTACCGTTGCTTCATCTCTTTTTCTACCAGAAAATTCAACTAATTCAATGGGTAATGGAAGTGTAGTGTATCCATTCCACTCTGAGCCAAGTTGAAGGCCATCCACCAATAATACATTCGAACTCCCAGGATGGCTATTCAAAATAACTGATCCAATATTATCAAGCAGTCCAGTTCCTGAAACCTCGGTTGCTAAAGTAGAAACGGCAGGTTCATTTCCCATAAAACCATCGCTGATGAATACAAATAAACTATCATTGGCCAATGGTTTAAATTTATATTTTAAAACAATATGGTAAACTGTATTTTCAGAAAAAGTCTCTGAGCTATTCACCCAATTGCTACTGTTATTAGTTTGTAATGCAGCTTTTATTACTCCTCCGTTCACCTCATCTCGATAGAATCCTACGCCTGCAAAACTGGTATTGAAAATTAATTTTCCAATGCCTACTTGATAATCCTCTGAGTCTCTTAGATTATTCTTATCCTCTATTTTTGCCAAAAAAGAAAGATACGCAGATCCCGTAATCAAAGGATTCGCGATGGCATTATCTCTACTAATCGTACCGCCAGATGATTGAATTCGAACTACTTTTTCTTCGTTATTAGTAAAAAAATAATTCGTCAAACTCATGTTATCACTTACCACTTGAAAAGAAGTATTGCCTGACCATCCATTTTGTGGGTTCAGACTTCCAAGGTTCAAATCAAATATTTCTTCAAAGGAAGTTTGCGAAAAAACATTTGAAATCAGAATAACCGTCAGGATAAGTGTTAGTATGTTTTTCATGTGTTTGATGTTTATTTTTCTAAAAAGTGTCCGTCTAAATGGGGGAAATAAAAATCCTTAGCACGAATAAAATTCGCACTAAGGATTTTATTTTATCCATTATTTTAAAACTACTCTCTCGGTATGTTGGGTATCATCATTCGTAGTAACTTGAAGAAAATAAATTCCTCTTGGGTAGTCAGCTACATTGATTTCAATATTTCCTTTTGGCGTCAAATTTTGTTCAGCAAAATAAACGATTTGCCCATTTGCACCAATCAAACGAATTTGTCCCTTAGTTTCGAATTCAACCATATTAGTGTTGATATTTAATTCTTCAGAAGTTGGATTTGGGTAAACAGTTAGATCCGCAAAAAATGCTGATGAGTTATTTTCTGGAGCAACATTTAAAAGTACAGGAGGATTCTGCCATTGTTCAAAAGTTCTAGTTGCAATTACGGCATACTCTACTCGAGTCACTTCATCATTTGGATTAAAATGTGCGTGAATGGTAAACCCTAATCCAAATGGATTTTGAGAAATAGAGTAAGTCACATTGATCAAATTCAAGTTCAAAGCAGCTTGCACATAGCCTACCAAGTTAGCTGGAATATCATTCGAGTCCTCCACATCAATAGTTTCACCATTCACTTCAACGGTAACCGTTCCTCCTTGAAGTGACTCAGCATATTCTTGCAAGCCTAAACTTTGAGCCATGGCATAGGCCAACTCTGCCCGAGTCACCGTCCCCGCAGAATTAAAACCAGTCGCAGCTGATGTCATCAACGGATTATAAACTTGTCCCATATCTCGCATTGCTGCACCAGTCGCCATTACAGATTCTGCGATCAAACTTTCCATTCCACTAAGGTTATTAAACTGAAGCGTTCCATTAGATGCTAAGTATTGACGAACGCCTTGCCCCATCATTAAATAATCTGCCAAGTCAATTCTAGTCAATAAATTATTTGGTTCGAAGTTTCCATTTTTTCCATCCACTAATCGAGTACTTACGGCTAATCGCACAGAAGATTCGTTAGCATGCCCTGCCACGTCTGCAAGTCCAGTAGATCCAGAAATCACACTTTGGATAATTACACCATCTACTGTTTCAGGAAGTGCTACTCCTTGAAGACCTTCAATACTTAATGTCCATTCTCCTGCTTCTGGGTTTGCGATAGCCACTCCTCGACCAGTTGACAAAGAAAATGTAACGGGGATTCCTGCACTATATCTTTGTCCACTTGGAGAAAATAGAACCAAGTTTAGTAAGTTTCCTGTTTCACCAAGAATTCCAGAAATATCAGTTTTAGCTTCCAATGCAGTTGTTCCAGAGTTTACGTTGAAAGTCATTTGTTGAGTTTCTCCAGGAACATATTCTACGGTGAAGTTTTCGGTAATTGTAGATGTATTTACATTACTGGTAAACGTACGATTGATATTTAAGGTACTTCCATAGTTCACTTGATTTCCAAAAACTGTATTAACTGCAGCATAAGCATTTACATAACCTGCACCTACTTCCCAACCTTTTCTTCCAGGAATATTAGTGGCAGTTTCTTGAATAATATCTTTTACTTCATAAGGTGTAAGGGTTGGATCTGCTTCTAAAATCAAAGCTACAATTCCTGCCACATGAGGTGCAGCCATAGATGTTCCATCTAGTGTTGTGTAGTATGGTAAATATGCTGGTTCGATTAAATCAAGATCTTCTTCGGTATTCAAAACACCCACAGGTGAAATAGCTCTCGTAGAGATAATGGTTTTTCCAGGAGAAGTAATTGTTGGTCGATCTTCCCAGATAAAAGTCTGACCATCAACCGTTACGGTTCCACCAACTCCTGCTGAACCTCTAGAAGAGAAGTCAGTTAATCGTCCTAATTTATCCCCTGCCGCAACACAAATTACCCAAGGTGCTTTTTTATAATTTCCAGAAATTGTTCCTGATGAAGAGCCTGAATTCCCTGCTGAGAAAACAACCACGATGTTTCGATCAGTACATTTTTTTGTCGCAATATTAATTGGATCATTTGGATTGAAGGGATTTCCTGCATCACTTGTCGTTCCCCATGAATTAGTAATTACTCTAATTCCATATTGAAATTGTTTCGTGATAGAATAATCAAATGCAGATAATACATCTAATAGTGCAACTGCTGCTCCTGCTCCATACCCAATCAAATCTGCTCCTGGTGCAACACCTTGGTAAAGACCTTGCGAAGCGGTTCCTGTTCCACCAACGATTCCTGCAACGTGAGTTCCATGTCCACCAGCAGCATCGGTATTGATGACATTTTCAATAGGGGTGTATGGTAAAATTCCGGAGTAGGAATTTAAGTTAAGATGAGCACTTACATTTTGAACTAAATTTTGTCCAAAAACAAGATCAGGATGAGTCCCGTCCACGCCACTATCATTTACAACTACTCCAATATTTTTTCCAGAAACGGGAAGTCCACCATTTTGAGCAGTAATAATTGGATCTGTTCTCAAGCGATCAACACCGGTGATGGCATTAGCTTGATGATTTTCTGTGTCGATAGCATAATTATGAAAAACTGAACGAACCGACGCATCATTAAGTAATGCATCTATTTGAGTAGGAGTCGCGATAATACCTGCGATAGGCAATTCATTCATAGCAACTCCTTGAGTAATTCCGAGTGTGTTTAATAAATTTAAATTTGCCGCAGAGGGAGCTTCGTTTCCATGAAACGTAACCACTACTTCTAGAGGAGTATTGGTTCCTTGATTTAAAAGTGCTTGAAGTTGACTTCCTGTTTCAGCTTGTCCGAATACTGAATTAAAAGATAAAACTGTAATTAAGAGAATAAGTAAATTTTTCATCTGTCTAGTGATTGTTTGGAGAAGTTGTTTTTTGCTTGGCAATTTTTTTCAACTTCCTTGGTTTAAAAAAAAGGTTTAATTAAAATGATACGTCAAAGTTGCATCATCGCGACAGATAAATCGGGCTGGTCTGATTTGACAGAAAATATGAGAAAAAAAATAGATGTTAAGTAGTTAGACAATAGAAAACGTAGTTTATAAGAATATCTTTTTCCGCTATTTTTCCTTAAAAAATAATTCCGCCCGTACGGGTGCAATGATTTTTTAAGAAAAACTATCGAAAAAATCTTATTCTTATAACTATACGGTTTCTATTGTCTAACTACTTAATTTCTCGAAATGTGTTTATAAATAGAAAAATCCCGCAACGGAAGTCTTCCATTGCGGGATTTTTATAAAATTTTAAACTCTTCGATCCGATTATTTATATTTGACTTTTCTAATTCAATCGATCCGATGAGAAAAAAAATATGTTTATTTCTGTTTTATAAATATCGTTTGCCATTGTTGTTGATTCGAAAATACTCGAAGGCAATACATACCATTTTCTAAATTCGAAATATCAATAGCATACAAATTAATCGCATTCATCTCTCGATTCATCACAATTCTTCCATGCCCATCCATTACTTGTATTATTAAGGTATCGGAGAAAATGTTTTCATCCAAAACTACTCTAATTTTCTCTTGAGCAGGATTTGGATAAACTGATACTTGCTGTTCAAATCCATTGAATGAAATATATATAATATTTGATCTCGTTGTCGTTCCATCTAAATCTACTTGATCAAGGCGGAAATAATTACCGCCTACTTTCGGTGCATCAAATACAAAATCATATCGCTTGAGTGAGGCACCTTCGTAAGATGCATCTTCTATTTTTCCAATTTTCCTAAATTCATTTCCATCAAAACTATGCATCATTTCAAAGTGACTATGATCCACTTCACTAGCAGTATGCCATTGTAGTTCAATATTTTTTCCAATTACTTTTCCAGAAAAATTAACTAATTCGACTGGTAATAATGGACATGGTAAAAATACTTGTCCAGTATTCGTTTCTCCTGAAGTCTCTTCTTGTTGTAACCAGGTAAAACTTGGATATAATAATCCCGTTCCAGTTAATTGCAATGAATTATCTGCTGTTCCTAAATCAGGTAAAGGAATAAATTGAGAGGTTAATCCTTCAATTGGTAAGCCTGTTCCTCCTGGTGCGATAGTTTCTTCCTCGAAAGTAATATATTGTTCCACCTGCATCATATCGTTAACAAGCGCCATACCAGATCCGGCAGTTGTATTTAGCACAGCTCCATCCACTACGACAATACCATTACAAGCATTAGCACCACCATTTGCGGGAATCGTTCCACTTAAAGGGTAGGATGCTGTTTGTGTAGGAGTGTCATCATATATTATAACCTCCCATCCTGTTAGATCCGTTCCTGATGGGCCTGCGATTTCAAAAAATTGAGTTTCTCCCGAAGCTGGAGGAACATTATAATTTACCTCGTTAAAAAATACATCTTGACTAAATCCACAAAATGAAAATAGTACAAAATATATGAGTAATAGATTCTTTTTCATGTGTTTTTGCATTAGTAAATATGTGTTTGTTTGTAATATCTTATGGTAAACTTCAATTGATAGAAACCGATATTTTAAAATAATTCAAAATTTCTATCAATTGTTTTCTGGGATTGTCCAATTTTTCAAATGTAGGTTCTTGAAATAGCGCTTCTATCTTTTTAAGGTATTGGTTCCTTTGGGTTTCTCTCCACTTAGTAATCAAAAAAACACCTTGAATTATAAAATCATTATCAGGTGTTACTGTTTTATCTTTTAAATTTTTCTTAAATCGGCGATAACATTTATCTACATTTTCAAAATCTTCTAAGCAAAAATAGGCTAACATTAAAATAGCATATATCGAATCTGAAAATCCATAAAATGGAATCTGTTGATAATTAATTAATAATCCTTCTAATGTTCTTGTCGCTTTTTTAAGATCTTTCTTATCTCCACAAATCAATAAAAGGGAGTACAGCGTAGATAAATTGATATATCTAATTATAAATTTTTCTTCTATTTGCGGTTTCTCTAAAATCGTTTCACATCTCTTTTTTAAAAGTTCTAAATTGTCTTTGATCTCTCCAGAAAGCTCCTCTAAATGATTTTCCTTATAGCTCTGAAAATAATTTTTAGAATAAAAATTTGTCAAAATTACTATGGAAGAAAACTCGGTCATATTAAAATAACTCTCCCAAAATTGTAACCCTTCTCCATCTGCCAACAATCCGGGGATTTGTTTGGAAACTTCTTCTTGCGCCGCTACATTGATAAAATGATTCAATTTTAGAAATTTTAATACGTGAATATAATTAGCTAAAAATGGGGTTACGACATAATCATATTTTTCATATTCTTTTTCGCACTCCAATATTCCTTCAAATACTTCTTTTGAATAAAATCTTCTATCTCTTGATAAATGCATGAAAAAATAAGTCACACACTTCTGTAAAAATCGAACATAAAAACTTTCCGAGTCTTTGTACTGAGCAAAAAAAGCAAGATGCTCTTCAAGATCTTCCTTCGAAATAGTATTGGATGATCGCAAGGCGTGATGGGTGTGCATGTAATGAATAATATCTATTTCCGCTCTTTTCTGAAGTTGACACCAGCGAGATCGATCAAAACATTTTACAGCTTGATCTCTCTTTTCAGTCAAAATATAATGTTGAGCTAAAATCTGTTGAGCAGTCAATTCAGTATTTCGATCCTCTACTTTTGCACAAATTTCATTCAATATTTCTAGCAGGATTAAGGCTTTTTCAGATTCTCCTGAGTTGATCAGAAGTTGAACTTTTGAAATATTATTATACAGGTAGTCAGGATAGTTTTTTGCTAAAAAAGAAGTCAATCGAAAAGTGTAATGAGCTAGTTGAATAAATTTTTTGTGCGTTCCTTCGTCATACTCGCTGTAAACATCTTTACATAATTTTTCAATAGATTGACTTTGGGTAAGGTCACGATCAATGACATCAATCAATGCCAAAGGATAGTAGGAACGAACACTTATATTTTTCACATGTTCGCGAAAAATATCATAATGAAAATCATCAAGCAGTTTGATTACTTTTTCAATTAGTAGCATTAGAATATTGCTTAGTTAAAAAAATGGAAAATCTAAATTTCAAAAAGAAGGGTATATGAATCTTTCCAAAATTACGAAATTACTTGAATACATTTGGGAATTCAAGTGATCGATCAATTTTCCTTTTTTTACCACAAAAATTAAGCAGCAATATTCTTTTCAAGAAATAAAAAATCTTTTCAATGAACTAAGTGTTATTGCTTCTCAATCAACAGTTTGATTGAGAGGATAAGCAACGATTCATATGAATCGTTACTTATTACTCACTTTGATGAAAACTAAATAGGTGTTGTCAGAATAAATAGGCGTTGCTCTAGGGGAAATTGAAAAAATTATTATCCCATTTCGTTTTTGTTTTCGGGTTAAGTAAAAGCCGAAACTTATTTTTTCTTTTAGAAAATTTCAGTATCAACTTTTACTTTTATGTACCACGAAACATTTTTTTTGAACCTAGCTTTTGTTCTTTCTTTTTTAATTAGAATGGAGTTACTGCAATCACAGTCACATCTACATTTACATCAGCTGAAATATCTACCTGCAATCCTAATAAATCTAAAGATGCTAATGCACTTACTTCCAAAAATCCTTTTGCCTCCAATTTTCCATCATTATTCGTGTCTTCGTATCCTACGTAGTGTAACTCGTATTCGCCTTCTGACAAAAATGAAATATTATAATTTCCATTCGCATCTACTACGGCACTTGTCTCTGCATTCTTGAACATGATGTTACTACTACCTTGACCAGTCGTTTCAGTTGACTGATTGAACGTTCCTTTTTTGTAAGCGTAAACAACTACTCGATCTCCACCTTGTCCTAAGCTATCACTAACTTTTCCTTTCACTTTTCCAGTTTTATTTTTATTAACCATTCTAAGTGAAGTTCTTAATTCAGCTTCGGTAACAAAATCATACTCATCATTTGGCTGTGGATTGTCTTGCTTTTTGATCGCTTTTCGAACATCAAAATCAACTACTATGTTTGTAGTACTATTTTCTTCCACCTCAAAGTTTCCGCTGTTGATGATAATTTCTCCAGTTGAGTTAGCACTACTTTGAAGACTATGCTTGGTATTATCTGCTGCCAAAACGTAACATCCTGGAGTGTCACCATTGACATCTTTTTCGTAGTCCAAAACCAAACTTACATTGGAATATGTTCCTGCTTCCAATTCTCCTAGACCTAGCGCTTTGGTATTTCCATTTTGGAAAGCCAACAAATCAATTGTTACAGCTCCACTAAAATCGCTGATTACTTCGCCATCTACTTTTACTGCAGTTACTGTTACGAATGCTCCTTGGACATTGGTGTCATCAATTGGTGCATCAGTAATTTCGAATTCAGCATTTCCTTTTATTGTACCGTCTCCCGTGTCATCTTTTTTACAATTGGTAAAAACCATGGTGATAGCCATAAAAAAGATTACTTGTGTTAAAAAATTTCTTGATAATTTCATGTGAATTAAATTTTTGATTTTAAAAAAAACATTAATAAAAATTAGAGCGAGAAGTTCTTTTTACTCCTCATCCAGAGTTAATGTAATTTCATATATAATATTTAGTGAACTAATATGATGGAAGAAAATTGGAAAAAACTAAACTAGACTTTCCAATTTCCCTACCATCTTGTGAAAATATAAGGGAGGTAATATTTTTTCTTTTTAAAAAAAACCGCCCGGCAAAGGTCGGTTTTGAGATTTATTTCCTGATTAAAATTGCCAGGCAGTTTTCACCAAATAGTAGGCCTAAGACCTGCTTTCCACATGTTCTTAAATTTCTTTGTTTTGAAAAAAATCGGGTGTTGAATATTTTTTCAAAACAGAATCCAAGTAGTATGGAATTATTTATTTGGGTTCATTCGGTTGAGAATCTTTTTTCTCTGTCTGGATTATAATTCAAATGTAAGGGTGTTTTTTTCGCTTTAAGGTCTCATCTGATTTAAGGGAGAACATGAGAAAAAAAATGACAAAAGACTTTTCCAAAAAGATTTTAGGTTGATTTTGTTCAAAAAATGCTCGAAAAACCTAAAATTTAGTGGAATTCCGTACTATTTTTGATAAGCACGGAATATCCACTAGCTCAAAACTTAACTGATTCTTTCAGAAAAAAACTTTATTCTTTCTTTTATAATTGTATTTACGAAGTGGATATAGAAGCTGGATGTTTAATTTTTATTTTTCTCAAAAAAAATGATAAAGTAAAAAAGTAGGCCGTTCTTGATGAACGACCTATCCGAATTGATTAAGAATAGCTAATTAAATTTTTAATATTGATTCTAGTCTTGTTCGTTTCTTTTTGAATAAAAATTTTGGCTTGAACTATTGCTCTTTCATTAAAATAGAAAACTCCAACTTGAGCATTATCATCAGTCATACTTTCTAAAACTATGTTTACTTCATCAGTCTTTGGAATGGTTAGAAAAATGAATTTTCTAAATAAATTTTATTTTTTTTAGAAATCCTCACTTCCAACTAATTTAACTTACGAGAAAAATATTTGAAGTGGATCTTTGAAAAAATTAATCTTACCCCATAAAAAATTTATATCTTAGCCTACCATTTTATAAAAAAATGAATCACTCCAAATTAAATTAATCATCATCGTCAATGAGTATAAATATCTCAAATACAGAAAAAGAAATTGTGGCTTATCTCGAACAAGGAGATCGGAGAGCCATTGATATTGCCTATAAAAATTATGGGCGAGCACTCTACGGAATTATTCTTAGAGTAGTCAAATCAAGCGAAGTGGCAGAAGAAGTTTTGCAAGATGTCTTTATCAAAATCTGGACTAATGCCCAAAGTTATAATCAATCAAAAGGTCGATTATTCACTTGGATGTCCAATATTGCAAGGAATGCCTCCATCGATTCGATCAGAACTGCTCGGTCAAAACGAGAACAAAAAACCAGTTCTATAGAAAACCCCGTATATGAGAATGTAGGTGGAAAGGAAGAAATGAATGTCAAGGACTTTGCCTTACAAAAAGTGATAGACTCACTTGATGACAAACATAGAATCCTGATTGATTACACTTATTTTCAAGGATACTCACAAAGAGAAATTGAAAAAGAATTAGGCATTCCCCTCGGAACGATAAAATCAAGATTAAGATTAGCGATCAATCAATTACGTGAAAAACTGAACGATGACCAAATTCGGAACTTGTTAGTCAGTATCGTAGTGTTGTTGAGTTTGAGTTTGGCTCAAACTCAAGGTCTATTTTAATCTTATTTTAAAACCTAAAATAAAAGTCTTTTTGACTTAATAAATATGGATATTAAAAAATACATAGCATCTGGAATTTTAGAAAATTATGTTCTCGGTCTTGCCTCTGAAGAAGAACGGAAAGAAGTAGAAATGTACGCAAGCGGCTATCCAGAAATCAAAGCAGAACTCGAAGCGATAGAAGTTGCCATGGAACAGTATGCACAATTACAAGGCATGGACACTCCTCCAGGTATCGAAGCTAAAATTAATAGTCAGCTTGATGCATTACAAAAAGGTAAACCAAGGAAACCAGGCAACAATGACTCTTCTACCTTTGGTGGTTGGGGGATGATTCTATTGCTAGGAGGAATGTTGGTGGCAACGGGCTGGTGGGCTTTTTCTAATAATCAAAAAGCGGAAGCAGAAGCAGAAAAGCTTTCTAACTTAACAACTGAGTTTGAAACTTTGCAATCTAATTGTGATGAAACTTCAAAGGAAAACGAAGCCCTTAAAAACAAAATAAAAATTCTTCAAGATCCTGATAACCAGATAATTAAATTGGGAGAGGCGCAAGAGAAATATCCAAACGTTTTGGCCTCAGTTTTCTTTAACAAAGCTACTCAGAAATCATATCTAAGAGCCAATGCCTTACCCGATATTCCTTCTGACAGAGTGCTTCAACTTTGGGCAATCGTAGATGGTAAACCTACTGATATGGGACTCGTAGAAGTCTCTGCGAATAGCGATGAGTTGATTGAAATTCCATTTATTGAAAATGCTGCGGCATTTGCGATTACGGTGGAAACAAGCAGAAATGAAGCTCCAAACTTAGATGAGTTGGTGGTGATTGGGAATGTGGCGAGTTAGAGTTTTTTAAGTGAAAAAATTAAAAAGCAGTTGGACAAATTTTATGTTCAACTGCTTTTTTTTTACGAAAGGTATTTCTAAGAAAATTAATAAATGAACCAACTTTCTTTAAAGTCTATCTTTTATAACAAGCATGAAAATGAATTATTCCTTTTTCCTTATTACCTTCTTCAGAAAAAATCAATCAAAACCCTGTTAAAGCGGGTAAACAGTTACGAAATTAGTATATTTACATTATGAGGACTTTTTAAAAAATCCTTTAATGCACTCATATAATAAAACTTAATTTAGAGTAGCAAGATCGAAACAACTCTCTTCAATTTTAAAAATTCACAGGTCACAAGAAATAGTTTTGAATTAAAAATAATAACATTTTACTCCAAATTGTTATAAATGTTCCTATTGAAGAAAAGCTTAATATTCCAAATATTAACGCAATTAAAAAACCATTAGGCTAATACACTAACACATAAGTCTACTCTTTTTCTTGATGACTTTTCAAATGAAGGCGAAAAATATTTTCCCTCTATTAAATTTATTAACAGCAATCAAAACGAACACTTATTTGAGTTGTTATAGAAACCATAAAAAAACCTAGTTAATCTGATAATTTAGTTAGTGATTTGAAAAACAAATTACACAAAATCTTAACCCTCCTACTTTGTTTCTGCATACATTGGGCAGTAGCACAAGATTATATTATCCAAACCCAACATTATGGAGTGGAAGAAGGGTTGTCACATCGAGATGTGCAATCTGTTCACAAAGATAGCCGTGGAATGCTATGGTTCGGTACCAAATACGGACTCAATCGTTTTGACGGAAACGAATTTAAATGGTATACTAAAGAAACAGACGGACTTTCCTCCAATGAAGTTGATGTTATTTTAGAAGATAAAGCAGGAAAGTTTTGGCTTTTTGACACCGCGGACTTTTCGTCTAAAAAGGTTCGATCTATTGATATTTTTGATCCAATATTAGAGCAGAACAAATCTGCTGAAAAAGTTTTCGATATTGGTTACCCTTTCCAATCTAAGGATATTGTCGGATTCAATCAAAAACAATCTGGAGAAATCATTTTTCTAACTAAAGATAATCAATTAGTTACGTTTGATGGAAAGGATTTTAAGGTGATTCCGATCCAACTAGAAACGTATTTCACAATTGAAGATATTTATTGGACACCTGACAATTTGATCAGAGTTTTGATCTTGATTCCCAGCCCTAATATTCAAGACCAACACAACCTGATTATTCATAGCTTTGACGCTTCTGGAAATCCTTTAGGCATATTTGAACATGAAAATGTAAAATATGGTCGAATGCACAACTTTAGTGATTCTGGTGATTTTAGATATGTGATTACTCAGTATAAACCAGATATAAAAAGTCAATTTTTTAAAATTGATACTATCGGAAATTGTGTGGAGGATACAATATTACAAAGTCCTTCCTTGACTAATCTGGCAGCCGAAATGGGGCTTAGAGATATGAATTTTTTTCAAAGTAAATCCGGTTTCAAATATTGGAGCTATTATGTTGGAAAAAAAGAAAATTTTAGCATTTTCAAAAATGGTAAAAACCTGTTTTCTTCTTTGAATTATGGAAATGCTGATATTAAAAACATCAACGATGTAATAGTTGACTTCTATGGGATACATTGGATTGTTACACAATTTGGAATTTGGAAACTCACCATAAAAACAAATGACTTCCAACGTATTTTATACACTAAGGAGGGGAAGAGAAAGGCAATCAGGAACATGACCCTCGATGCAAAAGAAAGCCTATGGGTTGTAGAAGAAGGTTTTTCAAAATTATGGAAAATTGATCCCGAGGGAATAGCGATATCCAAAAGAGGAAATATTAATGAGGATGCTGAAGAATACTATTATAATACCTTAATCAAGAAACGGTCAGGAGAATTATGTTATGTTTTGGACACAGAATTAATTTTATTTGACCCCGAAACTGAAATTTCCCAATCCATTCTCATTCACAATGGACCACTCGTATGGGGCTTTGTCTGGGCACTTTATGAGGATCGGTTTGGAAAAACATGGTTTGGAAATGACCGGGGGAATATTGGATTTTGGGATGGTAAGAATGTCCAATGGATTTTTGATCACAGCTCAGAAAGTTCTTTAGGGATCATTTATCAATTTTTTGAAGATAAGACAGGTGTGTTATGGGCAGTTTGTCAAGAAGGAATACTAACCTTGGATCATGAAACAGGCAGCATCAAGGAGCATTATCATCTGCATGGGGAGGGAAAATATAAATTCCCATTTAAAAATATTTTTCATGTTCATGAAGATAAAGAAGGGCATTTTTGGATTGCCACAGGTGGTAGCGGTCTGGTTCAATGGAATAAAGGAAACCCTCTGACCCAAGACAACGTTTCCAATGATCTGATCAGTAACCAATCAAAATCCTATAGACAATTTACCAGGGCTCATGGCTTGCATAATACTGTGTATGGGGTGTATGAAGATGATTTTGATAACCTTTGGTTACCGAGCGATTACGGAATTATTCATTTCAATAAACTAACCGGACAAACTAAAACTTACACCGAAACGGATGGTATCACAAATAACGAATTCAATCGAATATCACATTTCAAAGCCCCAGATGGGCGACTATTCTTCGGAGGATTAAATGGAATCACCTCTTTTCATCCAGATGATTTCCAGTTAGATTCTGTTGAACTAAATGCTCCAATGGTCATAACGGATTACCAACAATATGACAATACAGGTCAAAACTTACCTCAATATAAAACTCAATTACTTGAAAAAAAATCCATTATAGTTGAGCCTGGTGATCGGTTTTTTCGAATTGAATTTGCCTTATTGAATTATTCAGAAGCAGAGAAAAATTCCTATGCTTACAAAATCGAAGGCATTGATAAGGACTGGAATTATCAAAAAGAAAATTTCATTCGATTTAGTCGGTTACCATATGGAACACATGTCCTAAAAATAAAAGGACAAAATGCCAATGGACAATGGTCTTCCAAAGAGTTAGCTATCAATTTGCAAGTCTTAAAACCTTTTTATCTCCAAACTTGGTTCTTAATCTTAGCTATTTTGTTTTTATTAATCAGCATCCCTGCGATTTTTAAAATAAGAACAGAACAATTAAGGCAACAAAAGAAACAACTTGAGATAGAGGTCAACCACCGAACGGAAACTATTCGGCAACAAGCAGAAGAGTTGAAATCTTTGGAGCAATTAAAATCTCGTTTCTTCGCCAATGTCAGTCACGAACTTCGTACTCCTCTTACACTTATGCTCGGACCTCTTAGAAGATTATTGAAAGGTGGAAAATCCGAGAAAGAAAATAAACAGATGATCGAATTTGCTCATAACCACGGCCAGCGGTTATTAAAATTGACCAATGAAATTTTAGATTTATCTAAGTTAGAAACAGATCGACTAAAGATTAACCGAACATCCGTTAATTTTCACGACTACTTAAAGCCTTTAGTAGCACAATTCAGTTCTTACGGGGATAGTCTAAAAACAGAACTTTATTTCCATTATCAAGGTGACAAAGGACTTAAACTAATGATAGACCTTGAGAAATTTGAAAAAATTGTTATTAACTTTCTTTCTAATGCGATGAAGTTTACCCCCTTGGGTGGTCAAGTTGATTTTATAGTAGAGGAAAAAGAAGATGCCATCGAAATCAAAGTAAAAGATAGCGGACCAGGTATTCATCCCAATGATCTGCCTCATATTTTCAATCGCTTTTATCAATCCGAACAACCTAATGCACAGGTACAAGGTGGAACAGGCATTGGCTTATCTTTGTGTAAAGAATTGGCTGAATTACTGGATGGAAAAGTTTGGGCAGAAAGCAACTATGGTTCAGGCAGTACATTTTATTTCCAGTTCCCGAAAATTATAGCAAATGAAGGTCAAATAACAAAACCAATTCCTCAGCCCCAAATCGAAACTTCCATTTGGAGTACTGAACCTCAAAATCCGGAACCCTCTACTTCTGCTACTTCTGAGATGCAAAATGCCCCTAAAATATTAATAGCAGAGGATAATGATGATCTAAGAAAATATTTACAAACGATACTGAAAAACGAATTCACCGTTACTCCGACTGAAAATGGAAAAGTCGCCTGGGATCAACTTTGTGAATTACCTATTGAGCAACTTCCCGACTTAATCTTAAGTGATTTGATGATGCCGGTAATGGATGGTTTCCAGCTTTTGGAAAAAATAAAAAGCACGGATGCGCTCCGGCATATCCCAGTCATCATGTTGACTGCAAGAGCTGATGTAAAAGTCAAATTACGGGCATTACGTATTGGTGTGGATGT
>CAYGRM010000076.1:0-21285 GCA_964352225.1 uncultured Saprospiraceae bacterium
ATATTATATTTTTTTAACTTAAAGAGATTTGAGAAAAAGAGATAATTAAAAACATTACTTATTCCCAAAGGAAACGCCAAGAGATCGAGCAGTATCAATTAAGTAATGATCTTTTTTTACAAAATTATAATGCTTCACCGCCTCTAAAATTGGAACGGCCTCCAATTTATTATTTTTATAGGCGACCATTTTTCCGAATTCCCCATTCGTTGCCATTTGGAATGCTTTGACTCCCATCGATGATGCTAAGATTCGATCAAATGCGATAGGCGTTCCCCCTCGTTGGATATGTCCAAGAGCGGTAGTTCTGATTTGAGGGGTACAATTGGCTTCTTCAAGTATAGCTCTGAGATGATTTGCAATACCTCCAAGTTTGAGGTGTTTATCTCCAAATTTTGAGGCAGCTCTTCCAATCACTTTACCTTCTTTCATTCTGGCACCTTCAGCTACAACGATATTGACAAATCCTTTTCCTTGATCATATCGAGATTCGATTTTTTTCAAAATCACATCAAGATCAAAAGGAATCTCTGGAATGAGGCAAATTTCTGCTCCACCAGCGATGGCAGTATATAATGCAATCCAACCGGCATCTCTGCCCATCACTTCCATGATCATCACCCGGTGATGACTTTCAGCGGTAGTAACCAATTTATCAAAACACTCGGTGGCAATTTGAACTGCCGTACTAAATCCAAAAGTCAAATCAGTAGCAGACAGATCGTTATCAATAGTTTTTGGAACGCCTAAAATATTTAATCCATCTTCATATAAAGCATGAGAAATTTTTTGGCTCCCATCTCCACCAATATTGATTACCGCATCAAATCCATTTTCTTGAATGATAGCGACGATTTCTTTAGATCTATTTTGGGTGGACCAAGAACCATCTGGCAATTGGATGGGGTACTCTAATGGGTTACCTCGGTTGGTTGTCTTGAGAATTGTTCCACCTTTGACATGTATGCCAGCTACTCTTTCTGGAGTTAACTTTATAATATCTAAAGGATTTTTCATTAAGCCATTAAAAGCTTCCATACATCCCCATACTTCCCAATCTCCATTTTGATGAGCTGCTTTGGTAATTCCTCGAATGACTGCATTTAGACCAGGACAATCTCCACCACCAGTAAGCACTAATAATTTTTTCATAAATGTACTTTTGTTATTTTTAGTGATATTAGTTAATCTTTATTTTAATTCAAAAAACTAAAGATTTTTTTTGTCGAAATACTTCTTGAGATTATTTCCTGGGCTTTTTTTTGATAAAAAAAATCAGGTGAAAAATAATAAACAAAATTTTTGTTTGTGATCCAAGGAAATTAAATAGGGTTAAATTTTGACTAGTTACTTCTTATCTTTAGGCTCAAAAAAACATCAAAATGCAAAGAATTTACTTTTCTATCCAAAGCCTTTTACTATTATCTATAATAATTTTTATTTCGTGCAATAGTGGTACGACCTCTTCAGATACCGAAACCAACAATACGGAAAATAAAACAATTATAGACTCGGTCATCCAATCTGTGGAACCGGAAGAATCAAAACAAGAAACAACAGATGATAAAGAGACTTTTAATGTCACCGCTAAATTTTTAGAATTTAGTTTGGGGGATGCTTCTCATTTTGTATTTGAAGATGAAAAAGGAAATATTTTGGATTTTGGCGGAAACGATACGGATGAATTTACCTTTGCCCATGAACTGGAGCCATCAGAAAGCAACTCTGATAATCAAGGTTGGGGTTCCAATGAAGCGCTTCAGGGAAAGTGGTTTGAGATTACTTATTACAAAAATGAGCAACCATTATATATTGATGGACCAATGGCAACAGTCGATATAATTTCGAAGGTTACGCTTAAGAAATAACTATGACCTTATTTTAAAAATAGGAGCTAAGTCCTTGATAAATAATAAATAGATATTGAGAAAGAATTACGAATTTGGAATTAAGGTAGGTGAGATCTTACGATCGATAGGAAGTAACAAAGCAATAGCTGCGGCAGAGAGGCTCGAAAATTCACCACTCCAATATAACCAATTGCATTTAAGAGATTTAGAGTTAACATCCGCTGATGCAAATGTAATTGCTCATCTTTTAAAATTCTTACCGGCCAATGATCATGATTCCCTTCGATCAATAACTTTTAGTAATAACAGCATGTTGGGAAACGAAGGCGTAATTACATTGGTAAATGCTTTTCCACCTTCGATACGAGAAATTGGATTAGTCAACTGTGGAATAGGAGATGAGGGAGGAAAAGAAGTATTAAAATTTGTAAAAAACACTCCCAACTTAACAATGATCTGCATCGAACAAAATCATTTTTCCGAAGGTTTGAGAAATGATTTTCTCAAGTTTAGTGATGATCATCCACATATTTTGGTGGTGATTTAATTTTATTTTAACTAATCGCTTAGAATATTATTTACAAAAACTTTAAGGTTTTTTGGGTTTAAATCAATACTTTCTAAACTGGATGAGGATAGTATGGTAAGCCTTCCGATGTTGCTGATTAAACACTTGGAACTGAAGTTGGAAAATGTAATGTGTTGTAGTAATACTGAAAATTGCGGGTAGGTTACGATAGTAATAGAAATATACCCCATAATATATAATGGCCTTTAAAAAGGAAGGAGTGATGAACTTCTTACAGAAGGTTCCGATGGGCAGTTTCTCCTCAAAAAAGGCTAAAATATCAGGATCTAAAAACCCTGAAAGAGCATAATGTATAATACCGACAACTTTGATGTGCCGATGCTCATCGAAGAGTTCTATAGAGTAGCCCAAGCTTTTTTTATTGCAATAAAGAAAGCTTGTTCGTATTTCATCTGATTCTGATCGTCAGATTAATGGTCTAACTGCGATACACATCTACTTCATCTGAAATCTAACTGTGACCGTCCCAAATTCATTTCGAATAGCTCCATTTTTACATTTTCAATGGACAAATTAATCAATTACTGATCCTGTGTGTTGAAACCTTTTTGGAAGAACTTAGCAGAGGTCACCCTTTCCATCTTGGTTCACACAAATTTTTAATACGACTGTTCTTTGTTTTTCGGAATCACTTTTTATGATGCCTTTTTTTAAAACTCAGAAGAAAAACACCTCGACCCGATTTATTTATTTTATGATAGTGTCCAATGTTTTATTTACACTTTGGAAGCATATCCATTTTGAGATAGAAAGAAAATTTTATTTAAAAAAAAATTTTAATTTTCAAATCACCTAATACTAAATTAATAGATGTTTATGGAAAAATGATTTTTATCAAATTTTTTTTGATTTATAAAATAAATTACTAATTTTGGTCAACCAATTAATTGGTCAACCAATTTTAATCCATTAGTACGATAAAACGACAAGAACAAAATGTTAGAAAATTTTAGTGAAATTAAGGTTGAAACTCCTGTTGATAAAATAATTAGACAAATCCGAAGCTTAATCACTTCAGGACAATTGAACTCAGGAGATAAACTTCCACCCGAACGGAAATTAGCAGAAAAGCTTGGTGTAAGTAGAACACATGTTAGAGATGCGATTCGAAAATTAGAGTTTTATGGAATTTTAAAAACACTTCCTCAAAGCGGAACAGTAGTAGCTGGAATGGGAATTACTGCTTTGGAGGGATTAATTACAGATGTTTTGAAATTAGAAAAAACGGATTTTACCTCATTAGTTGAAACTCGGGTTATTCTAGAAACGAATGGAGCAAGATTAGCTGCGGAAAGAAGAACTCCTGAAGATATAATTGAAATCCAAAAAGCCCTAAAAGCATATGAGGCAAAAGTGGAATCAAATCAATCAGCGGTAGAAGAAGATTTAATGTTTCATTTGAAAATTGCAGAGGCGAGTAAAAATGCGGTTTTGAAATCATTAATGTTAATTATTACACCTGATATAGTAAATAGCTTTATTCAATATAAAGTTTGTGATGAGAACGAACTAGAAAACAAAGTACTTAGGGAACATGAAGAAATTTTGCAACACATTGTAAATGGAGACGGAGAGGCAGCAAGTGAGGCGATGAAAAAACACCTTAAAGATGTATCTGACTTTGGAAAGTCGATGAAATTTTGAACGTGAGCTTAAAAAAAGAGGGAACATTTTAGTTGCTTCTGAATACAAGTATATTTTAGAAACAAAAAAAAACGATTAATCATGTCTTCCAAAAATTTCAACTCCAGTTAAGTTTTTACAAAAAAAAATGGATTAGCATTCGCTAACCCATAGTTCGGTAGTGATTATATGTCAGCCGTGTCATTTCGAATTACACAATCCATAATCGACAAACTATAGGGTGTAACTCAAATGGTCAAGAATAATTTGGTATGGTACCAAATTAAATGGGCTTTCTATATTCTGATCTACCTGCATTTTTAAATATTTCGCACTAAGCGAAACATAGAAAAAATATTTAATCAAATCTTTTATTATGAAATTAAATTATTTACCCTTCAATCAGATTTCCTACAAAATAAGCCTTTTTATGGGAGTATTTCTACTTCTAAGCTTTCAAACTTTGCAAGCAAATGAATTTACACTTGCTAATGAAACTGAAAATCTTACTGTTCTTAGAATTACAGGAACAGTTATAAGTGCTGATGACGGAGAGCCTCTTATCGGTGCTACTGTTATTATCAAAGGTACTAGTAATGGTACCACTACCGATATAGATGGAAAATACGAACTAGACGCAGAACCTACCGATATTTTGAGTGTAAGTTACACAGGTATGAAAACTCAAGAAGTTGCTATCGATGGTAGAACTACTGTGAATATAATTTTGCAAGGTTCTAATGTAATGGAAGAGGTTGTCGTAATTGGTTACGGTACTCAGAAAAAATCCCACTTAACGGGATCTGTATCCAAAGTAGAAAATAAAAATTTGGATCAGATCGCAGTAGCGAGAGTAGATGATGCACTTATTGGACAAGTGTCTGGGGTTAATATTCAAGCAAGTTCAGCAGAAGCTGGTGCTGCTCCAACCATAACCATTAGAGGATTTGGATCTGTAAATGCTGAATCTGGACCTGCCGTAGTAATTGACGGTTTAGTAGTAGATGCTGATTTTCTAGGTAACATGGATATGAATGATATTGCATCATTTGAGATATTAAAAGATGCAGCATCTGCTGCCATTTATGGTAGTGAAGGATCCAATGGAGTTATTTTGATTACAACAAAGAGTGGTAAAGCTGGAGAGACTAAATTTAGTTATGAAACTTATATAGGTAGAAAAGAAGCATTTGGAAGTGATGCTTATAAAAAGAGTGTTGCAGATTGGGCTGCAAAAGAACAAGCAGCAACTGGTTTTTTAACTAACAATACACAGTATGCACTTCAATTAGTAGAAGATCTTGGTGTTGATAGAGATTGGCAGGATGTATTCTTTGATGGAGGTAATATTTCAAGTCATTCTTTTTCTGCAAGAGGAGGAAGTGATAAAACAAAATTTAGTGCATCCTTAAGAACTTTGGGAGATCAAGGGGTAGTAATTACCGATGACTACAGACTATTTTCTGGAAGAATAAAAATGGATACTAAAGTCACAGATAATCTGAAATTTGGATTTAATTTAAATCCTTCTTATTCAAAACGAAGAGCTTTACCAACATCAATTCATAATCCTATCAGACAATCCCCATGGTTGCCTATATATCATACAGAAGAATCTCTAAAATATATTGATAGAAGTAATTATCCAGATGTTGGAGTAGGAGATTATTTTCTTGAGGATCATTTGGTGAGTATAGATATAGATACTACTGATGAGCAAGGTTCCAGTCGACCACGTACTTCAGGCGATATGAATCCTTATGCTCAATATGTTGAAAGAGAGCATTATGAGTATCAAACTAAGATTTTAGCTCAAACATATTTAAGTTATAAAATTGCAGATGGACTTACAGTAAAGTCATCGCTTGGTGTGACTAGAGAAGATCGTAAGCGAACTAGATGGAACGGAACAAAGCACCATGCATCAGCAAGTAGAGCTTCTTACCAGCTACAAAATCAGATACGTAATAGAATAATATCTGATAATACCGTCAATTATACTAAAGCAGTTGATAAGCATGATTTTAATGCATTATTAGGAGCGACTTTTCAAAAAAGGGAAGTTGAAAATAGTGTAATTGAAGGTACTGGATATGCGAATGATTTACTTAAAAATTTACAAGGAGCAACTATGGTTTCTGAGTTTCAAGAAATTAATTACGAGAAAAATAAGATCGGTTATTTTGCAAGAGTGAATTATGCTTTTGATAATAAATATTTATTGAATGCTTCGTTTAGGCGAGATGCTAGTTCTGTCTTCGGTGTAGATTCAAAGTGGGGTAATTTCCCAGCTGTTTCTTTAGGTTGGAATGTACACAATGAAGGATTCCTAAGTGAGAATAATGATGCGGTAAGTAGATTAAAGTTAAGAGTAAGCTATGGACTTACTGGTAATGAAAATTTCAATGTTGGTGACGATATTATTAATGCATACCCTTATTTGGCATTGTTAAATACTTCTAATGCAATTACAGGAGGGGGTATTACTCCAGGTGTTTCTGCGCTTAATATCGCCAATACATTATTACAATGGGAAGCCTCAAAAGAATTCAATCCTGGAATTGACTTTGGATTTATGGCTAACAGAGTAACAGGATCGATTGATTATTATGTAAGAACAAGTGATCAATTACTATTAGAAAACCCTGTTTCTTATGTTACTGGTTTTAACGCTGGTATTGTGAATTTAGGTGAAGTACAGAATAGTGGATTTGAGTTTGAAATCAGAACAAAAAATATATCTAATAGTAATTTTAAGTGGTCTACCACGCTTATTGCATCAACCAACAAAAATGAATTACTCAGTTTTGGTGAATCTGATGGAGCATTATTAGAAGATGGTTTTGGTCGAAATTCACAATGGATAAATTCTGTAGGTAACCCAATATCATCATTTTATGGATTTGTTGTAGATAAGGAAATAGCTACTGAATATTATGATTCACCTTGGATACCAATTAACGGTGTATCAGAAGATGTAGTCGTTAAAGATTTAAATGGTGACGGTTTAATTTCAGATGCTGATAAGACTATTCTTGGAGATCCATACCCTGAATTGATTTGGAGTCTTACTAATGAAGTTTCATTTGGAAATTTTGATTTTTCTATTATGATTCAAGGAAGTCAAGGTGCTGAAGTGAAAAATATTGGAGATCAATATTTCGGAACACATTGGCAAGGTGCTACCTCAGATGAGCAAGCAGTAGTTGATGCTGGGATTATTCCTAATGCTACATTTCTTCAACCAAGAGTATTGACCAACGATGTTGTACAAAGTGCAGGTTATTTTTCATTAAGGAATATCAACATTGGGTATAATTTCACCAAGGATCAATTAGCTCGATTTGGTTTAGAGGGATTAAGAGTATATGCATCTGGTCAGAATTTACTTTATATCACTTCTGATGAATATAAAGGTTTCAATCCTGAGTATATTGATGATAGTAATAGCCCAAGAGCTTATGGTTCTCAAAGAGCAGGTACTCCTTTATTTCGAACGATAACTGCTGGAGTAAACGTTAACTTCTAATCTTATAAAAATAATAAAAATGAAATATATAAAATATATACTACTTGTAGGAATAGGAATAATGTTCCATTCCTGTGATGATGAATTTTTAAATCCATTACCAGATTCTGCTATTGTCGTAGATGGATTCTTTTCAAGTGATGCTGATGTGTTGGCTGGGATTATTGGAATATATGATGCTTTACAAGGGGTTAATGAGAATACAGAAACCAATATTAATCGAGCTAACCGAGGGTTACAATTTGAATACATGCTATCTGAAATGCGTAGCGATAATACCAGGACAGCAACATTAGAAGGAACAAAGGCTGATTTTCACCGCTATAGAGTTGATCCTAATAATATCCAATCAGAGGATATGTATCAGTCTATGTATGAAGTTATTTTTAGAGCAAATAATGTTTTAGAATTTATTGATGTAGCTGATGAAGCCAATCGTAGTAGTTATGCAGCTGAAGCTAAATTTTTAAGAGCATTTGCCTATTTCAAATTGGTGAGGTTGTTTGGTGATGTGCCTTTGGTAACTACAGTAGTAGGCCCTACAGAAACTGATTTACTTTTTACTAGAGTAACTACAGATAAGGTTTATAGTCAAATTGTTTCCGACTTGCAAGAAGCGGTTGATAATTTAGATAATACCCATAAATCTAGAGCATCGAAAGCAGCTGCTCAAGGGCTTTTGGCAAAAGTAAATATGACAAAAGGAAGTCCTGATTATTCAGCAGCTCAACAATTATGCGAGGACATAGTGAATAGCATGGAATTTAGCTTAGAAGATAATTTTAACGATGTATTCTATAATGAGTTGAATGACGAGATCATTTTCGCAGTTCAATATGAATTAGGAAATACTCTAGAAAGTCAGAGTTTCTCATCTGAATTTACAGCAACGATACGTCAAGGTAGAGAAGATGGTCATAACATGGTTAATGATAATCTTGTAACAGTTTTTAATACAATTGGAGGAAATAGAACGGAAACTTCCTATTGGAATACTGGTACTTGGATCGAGGTGGCAAAGTTTTTACCTGAAGGATCTGATATCACAGTTTCTCCACCTACCTATGGACCAAGTCCTCGTGATGCAGGTAATGATGTGATTGTTTTACGGTATGCAGATGTATTGTTAATGCATGCAGAATCTATTTTAGCGGGAGGAACTTCGACGAATGATGGTGCTGCAATAGATTCTTATATGGTAGTAAGAGAAAGAGCAGGATTTGATCCTTTAGCTGATCGTCCTACCTCACTTACTAGAGATGCATTGTTGGATGAAAGACGAGTAGAATTAGCGTTTGAAAATCAACGATTCTATGATTTACTTAGATTCGGTGTTGCTGATCCTATACTAGGAGCACATGCTGCTGAAATGGGATACACTAGTTATAATGCCAGACAATTATTATTACCCATCCCAGCCAGAGAAATTAATTTAAGTGGTGGGTTATTAACCCAAAACCCTGGGTATTAAAAAAAATAAAAATTGAAAAAAATGAAAAATAAATTTAATAATATTAAAAAGGCAACTAAACTGCTTTTTTGCCTAACAATACTAACTATAGTTTCTTATAGTTGTAAAGATGCTTTTGAATATGACTTACCAGATTCAAACTCAAAAGCTGACACCATTTTACCTACTGCTAATTTTTCTTATGCATCGACTTTAGATGATTTCAAAACGATTAAATTCACTAATCTTTCCGTTGAATCTACCACTTACGCGTGGGATTTTGGAGGAGGAAATACTTCAAGTGAAGTAGATCCAGAATTTACTTTTGCAGGAGAAGGTGTCTTTTCAGTTACATTAACTTCTAGTGATGGGAGGGGAGTTTCTGATGCGATAACGATGGATGTGAACGTAGTGGAAGGACCCTTTCAGCCAATTATTCTGGAGCCAGGTTTTGAAGATAACAGCTTACCTGATGGCTCTGGTGATGGACGGGATTCATGGAGAAATAATGATTTAGGCGGAGTTATTCAGATTACAGGAAGTCCAGTAACATTTGGAGATCAAGGTGCCAAGTTACCTGATGATCAGACTCGTATTGGTTATCAAGAAATTGCTGTAGAAGCTAATACGGTATATGACTTGAGATTTTGGTACACGATGTTAGATAATTCGTCTGACCCTTTTGTAACTGTATCTATGTTAGGTGTAACACAGAATGGAGGAACTATTACGACTACGCAAGAAGCTCTTGCTAACACTATCGGTTCAATAACTGTAAACGACACCTCTAATCCTGATGAATATTTAGAACAGAAACTATCTTTTAATTCTGGAGACAATGATGTTGTTGCCATTTATTTCTTTAATGGACCGGTTGAAGCTAGAGTAGATAATTTCTCAATTGAAGTAGGAACTGCTGGTGCTGTACCTCCTTCTGCAGGATTTGATGTTGTACAGAGTTCAGTTGATTTTTTGGAATACACATTCAATAATACGTCTACAAATGGTGAAAGTTATTTGTGGGATTTTGGAGATGGAAATAGTTCAACTGACGAATCTCCGACTCATATTTATGCGACACCTGATATTTATACGGTTAAGCTTGAAGTTACCAATGCTGCTGGCTTGTCAGCTACTTTAGAAAAGCCAATTGACATCCAAGCACCAGTTACTGCAGACTTTACCTTTCAAGTAGATGCAAATGATTACAAGACAGTTCATTTCATGGATGCTTCTGTAGGTGCAGTAGAATTGTTATGGGAATTTGGAGATGGTTTTCAATTTACTGGCATGAACCCTTCTCATACTTATGAAGAAGATGGTGTTTACACGGTAACCTTGAATGCCTATAGTTTGACTGGTAAAATGTCTGAAGCAACTGCACAGGTGGTAATCGCTCAAGGGTTTATTGTACAGGTTCTGAATGGTACTTTTGATGAGTATACGAACAATACAGGTGATAATGCGGATGCTTGGGATATGACACCAAGTAGTACGGTTGTAGACAATAATGGGAATACAATTCCTAGTCCATATCAACCGCTTTGGAATAATTCGGAATTGAACGATTATATTGATGCTACGTACTGTACCAATGAACAAATTGGATCTACTAGTGATGGAAATAATGGAACAAGAGGAGGAAAAATCAGTAATAATTGCCGTCGTTTGTATCAGGTTGTTGCTGTTGAGCAAGGGACTGAATATACTTTTTCAATAGATACACGTTCAGAAGCAATGGGAGTAAATACGGAAGTATTTATTTTAAATACGGAAATCACAACAGAAGTGGGTATTGATGCTGATCCTTCTGGTGACGCTGCTGTTGATGCGTATTTTAATATCACCAATGACTTCAATACAGATGGTAGTGTATTTGTTACAAGCACTTTTACATTTACACCTACTACATCTAGTATTGTTATTTATGCAAGAGCTTTAAATGCCATAGATGGCAATAATGAAGTATTCATTGATAACGTAATAATAGAGTAAGCTACTCATATTGAATTAAAGTTATAAACATATAGACACATTAGAACATTTAGAGTTTTTGAGAAAAAGATCTAGATGTTCAATGTGGCTATATGTACCTCTATGACACTTATTTTTTAAGGATATTTTTTTGAAAAAGCCTGAGGGTGATTTTTTATGAAAAAAAATAACATAACATTTACATTTTTGATCTTGTCATTACTTTTTCTTTTTGGAACTAGTTGTGAAAAGACCTATGAAACTCGACCTCATTCTTCAAACCCCGCTTCTAATTCGAATCCAAATGAGCAGCAAGTTCTAGTAGAAGGGGTAGATTATTTTTTACCACACATTGATTTGAATAACTGGAAAGTAACCTTACCCATTGGAGATGGAAGTCCAACTGAGGTGAAGCCACCTGAAATTTTGGACTATGCGACCAATCCAGTATTACAAGATTTCATGTACAATGATTCAACTGATGGTTCATTAGTTTTTTACACCTACCCAGGCGGAGCAACTACCACAAACTCAACTTACCCACGAACAGAATTAAGAGAGCAGATGATTCCCGGGAGTAATAATACTAATTGGACTTTTGCCGAAGGTGGAAGAATGAAAGGAACGCTTTCTGTTCCCGAAATTTCAAAAGATGCTGGCGGAAATTTCCATCGAGTGATCATTATGCAAATTCATGGAAGACTAACAGATGCTCAAAAAAATCAAATAGGAGCTAGTGATAACAATGCTCCTCCAATGTTGAAAATTTATTGGTACAAAGGAAAAGTCCGAGTAAAAACTAAAGTTCTAAATGATCTAAATGCTTCTGATGCCGAAATCTTAGAGACGAGTGCTTGGGGAGATGATGATGGGTTTAATTTTTCTGAAGAGGTAGGGCAGGATAAATTTACTTTAGAAATTATTGCTTCGGAAGGACGAATGGAAGTAATATTAAATGACAACGAATCAAAAGTTTACGAAAATATTCACATGCAAAAGTGGGGTGTCTTTGAAAATTATTTCAAAGCTGGCAATTACTTGAGTTCTACCGATAACAATGCTTTTGCAAAAGTGAAATATTTTGATTTAACGGTTAGTCATTAACCGATTATCGTAAGAAATAGTAGTTTAATTTTCATACAGTTTTATTTTAGATCGCAGGGTGCTGTTCTGATTAGAATATTTTTCCGAACAGGATTCCTGCCATTTTTGAAACTTGTCAATGAACTCATAATGTCAATGCAAGAACCAACTAACATATTCAAAAAAATCTACTTGTTGATGCTAGCCATTGGCCCGGGTTTTTTTGCGATCGGTTACACTATCGGGACAGGGAGTGTGACTTCGATGATAGTTGCGGGTAGCCAATTTGGGATGCAATTATTGTGGGTCTTGTTTTTAAGTTGTTTGTTTTCTTGGGTATTGATGGAGGCATATGGGCGGTATAGTTTAGTAACCGGAGAGACTGCACTTTTTAGTTTTCGAAAGCATTTAAAATTTGGAAATATCATTGCCATACTCATTATTATCGGAGTAACTTTTGGACAATGGAATTCTTTGATTGGTATTTTAGGAATTTCCGCGAATGCGATTTTTGAAATGCTGGCACTTTTTATTCCGAGTATAAAAGGCCATGAATATTGGAGTGTTCTTGCGATTGCTTTAATCATCATTAGTGGAATGTATTACCTTCTGTGGCATGGCAGTTATACGATTTTTGAAAAACTGCTAGTGATCTTTGTCTCATTTATGGGACTGTCATTTATCCTTTCGTTGTTCATCATATTGCCTGATCCAAGTGAAGTTGTCAAAGGAATGATTCCTTCGATTCCACAAGTCGAAGGTGGAAAAATGTTGGTGGCGGCATTTGTTGGTACCACGATGGCATCTGCGACTTTTCTTTCCCGACCACTTTTTATTCAAGGAAAAGGTTGGACAAAAGAAAATATGAAAGACCAAAGTAAAGATGCAATGTGGGCTGCTATTTTGATTTTTGTAATTAGTGCTTCTGTGATGGCTGTATCTATGGGTGCATTTTATGCGGATGGAAAAGTGGTAACTAAAGTGTTAGATATGGTTTATGCATTAGAACCGATTGCTGGAAAATTTGCGATAGCCATTTTTTTTATAGGAACTATGGCGGCAGGATTATCTTCGGTTTTTCCAATATTAATGATTGCTCCTTTGATGATTGCCGATTATCAGGCAGGAAAATTAGACACAAGTTCCAAACAATTTAAAATCATCGCAGGGATAGCTTGTGCCATCAGTTTAATGGTTCCCATCTTCGGAGCGAATCCAATCAAGGCACAAATCATGACACAAGTTTTCAATGTATTTGTATTGCCTCTTGTGATCCTTGGAATCTTAATTTTAATTAATAGAAAGGACTTGATGGGTAAACAAAAAGCAGGTTGGTTACTCAATACAGGAATAGCCTTGTCATTAATTTTTGCATGCATCATTTCTTACAATGGTATTTTGGCGATAGGGGAAAAGATATAACCCGATTTAGCGATGGCGAATCTTTAAGATAGCAACTAGTTGTGTATTCAATGAAAAAGTACATATATAGAATTTTGAAATCAAAAAATCATGAATAAAAAATTTACCACTTTATTAACAGCATTTTTAGCCCTTGGTATTTGCCTAGTGCTAAATAGTTGTTTCGATACTGGCAATGATCCTAATAAAAAGGGAGATCAAAAAACCATTTATCCAAGTGAGGTAATTTCATTTTTCGATCATTGGAAGTTAATATTAGGTGATGGTTCAAATGCTGGTCAAGCAATTAATTTTGAGCAGAAAGATTTCTTCTATTCTACAAATGATGAAAAAGGGGATTGGGTAGTTTTTAAAACACCCAATGCAGGGAATACCCATGGCACTTCAAATAATACAAGAACTGAATTGGCGCAATCGAAAAAATGGTTTCCTATGACGGAAGCTAAATTAACCGGTACTTGCAAAGTAATGAATGTTTCGGCTACGGGTGATGCCCGAGTGGCGGCATCGTACTCTGTGGTCATTGGACAGATTCATAGTGCCGATGGACATGAAAACGAACCGTTTAAATTATTTTACAAAAAATTTCCAGGGCACAAAAAAGGTTCTGTTTTTTGGAATTATGAAATCAATACCGCAGGCGATGACAATTCAAAAAGATGGGATTATTCCTATTCGATTTGGGGTTATGATATGTCTGTTGTCGGAACAACTCCAACTGATTTTCCACCAGAACCTAAAGATGGGATTGAACTAGGTGAAGAGTTGACTTATGAAGTAGTCGTGAAGGATGGCATGATGAGTTTAAAATTTATGAGTGAAGGACATGAAACCAAAACCTTTACAAAAAACTTAATCAAATCAGAATATACCACAAAGGCTGATATACCGGAGCAAGTTCAAAATTTGTTTGTACCAATTGGTCAGGATGGAGTAGAGCGAGAAAATGCTTACATAGGTGAAGGGCTATTTTTTAAACTAGGTTGCTACAATCAAACTAACGGAAAAGATCCTAAAGTAAATAAAGTCTGGTGTGCTGGCGCTGAAACACATGGTGGTGATATTCAAAAACAATATGCAGATGGAAACTACGCTGAAGTTTGGTTTAAATCAGGAAGTATCTATATCCCCGATGATGCTATATCGAATGATGGATATTTCCAGGCTAACGATGGCTTAAGTACGAAAATAGTTTACCCTAATGAGGTTATTCCTTTTATGGATAAATTTAAAATATTAATGGGGGATGGTACCCATGTTGAAGACCTCGTAGAGTTCGAGCATAAAGATTTTTTCTATACCGTAATTGATGGTACAAGGCGTTGGGTCGTCTATAAAACACCCAATTCTGGAGTCACTTCAAAAAACTCCAGCAACACAAGAACAGAGTTGCACGAAAAAAGAGAATGGACACCTGAACAAGGTGGTAAACTAACAGGCACTTGCAAGGTCATGCAAGTTTCTACTTCTGGAGATGCTAGAGTTGCCGCGTCTTACTCGGTTGTGGTTGGGCAGATTCATAGTGGTGAAGGACATGAAAATGAACCTATAAAAATATTTTATAAAAAATTTCCGGGACACAGTAAAGGATCTGTCTTTTGGAATTATGAAATCAATACTGAAGGTAACAATTCAAAAAGGTGGGATTATTCCACCGCTATTTGGGGACATGATATGTCTGTCATTGGAACCAGCAAAGATGACTATCCTACTGAACCTGCGGATGGGATAGAATTAGGGGAAGAGTTCAGTTATGAAATAAATGTATATAAGGGCATCATGTATCTCACCTTCAAAAGTGAGGATCATGAAACGAAAACATTTACTAAAAATCTCATCTCATCTGAATATGTAAAACGATCAGACCTACCCGCACAAGTCAAGAAATTATTTGTGCCGATAGGACAAGATGGGACAGAACAAGCTACTGCCTATCAAGGAGAGTTGAATTATTTCAAACAAGGCGCTTATAACCAAACCAATGGAAAAGATCCTGAAACGAATATGGTTTGGTGTGCAGGTGCAGAAACCTATGGTGGTGATATCGCCAAGCAATATGAAAATGGCTGTTACGCGGAAGTGTGGTTTAGAGAAGCTACTGTTGGTCTAGGTACGCCGCCGAAGTAGAACTAAAAATAGAACCTTTAGATTTATAAAATTCAATAATTAAAAATATGAGTACGGTAAAAAGAAGTAAAGAATTCTTCTTCAAAGAAGAACAGGAATGGGAACAAGTAGACCCATTATTACGCAGACAAATTCATGGGCATGATGATAAAATCATGTTAGTCATCGCTGACTTTAAAGATGGAGGTGTTGGCCAATTACATAATCATCATCATTCACAAGTAACTTATGTTGTAAGTGGAGAATTTGAAATGACCATTGGAGATCAAGTAAAAACGATCAAAGGGGGAGACTCATATTATATTCCACCGATGGTGATGCATGGCTGTACTTGTACTAAAGCAGGACAGTTGGTAGATGTTTTCAGTCCGATGAGGGAAGACTTTTTGCAATAAAAACAAAACTAAAATTGAGTAATCAATTCGAAGAAAAAATCAACTTATGAAACTTAAAGGATTACGATGGTGGGTCATTGCTTTGATTGCTCTTGCCACAGTTATAAATTATATTGATCGTCAATCGATTGGTGTGCTTTGGCCAGATATTGCGGAAGATTTATTTCCTGATAGTACTAATGATGAACGTAAAGGAATTTTTGCGACCATCTCAGTAATTTTTATGTTTTCTTATGCATTTGGTCAAGCTATTTTTGGAAAAATTCTTGACTGGGTAGGGACACGTCTGGGGTTTGCATTATCAATCGGAGTTTGGTCCATTGCAACTGCGCTTCATGCGCTTGCTCGGGGAGTATTAAGTTTTGGAATATTTCGTGCCATTCTAGGAGTAGCAGAAGCAGGTAACTGGCCAGGAGCAGCTAAAGCAAATGCAGAGTGGTTTCCTACTAAAGAGCGAGCATTTGCACAAGGTCTTTTTAATTCAGGAGCTGCTATTGGAGGAATTGTCTCCATTCCGATGATTGCATTTTTGACCGTTTACTTTAGCTGGCAAATGATTTTTATTTTGGTTGGTCTAGTTGGATTACTATGGTTAATTCCTTGGATGATCTTGGTGAAAGCTCCACCAAAATCGCACCCATGGTTAACAGAAGAAGAACGCCAGTACATCTTAACTGGTCAGCAAAATCAAGATATAGATGAAGACGGTACGCCAGATGAAGGATATAATCCAAGTACAGGAAAACTATTATCTCACAAACAAAGCTGGGGAGTAATTATCGCCTCTGCTGCTATCGATCCTATTTGGTGGTTGTTTGTCGTTTGGATTCCGATTTACCTAAATGAAGTATATAATATGGATGTGAAAACGATAGGTATTTATGGATGGGTACCATATGTAGGAGCAATGTTAGGAGCGTGGTTCGGCGGATTATTTGCACAAAATCGTTTGCAAGCAGGTTGGAGTGTAGATAGGACAAGAAAGATGGTAATTACTATTGGCTGCTTAATTATGTTGCCTAGTTTATTGGCCATGGCAAATCCAGGAGGGCCAACAACAGCTGTACTTATTATGGCAGTTATTTTGTTTGGATTCCAAACTGCCATTGGAAATGTACAAACTTTACCGAGTGATTTTTTCGGAGGGAAAACAGTTGGAACATTATCAGGAATTGCAGGAATGGCGGCTAAGTTAACAGCTGCAGCACTAATTTATCTAGTTCCTTGGCTTACCTCAGGCGGAAATTACACACCAGCTTTTGTAATAGGTGCGACTATGGCTTTGATTGCTCTAGCTAGTATTTGGGTGCTTTGTGGGAAAATCGAACCATTGAAACCTACTGATTAAAATAAGGTTAAAAAAATAACAATTCATATACATTTTTGTAAATGAACTTATAACTTCTAAAAATTTAAAAAATAAAATTCATGGAATCACAAGAAAAAGTAGCGATAATAACTGGTGCCACAGGAGGTATTGGTTTTGCAGTAGCAAAAAGATTAGGTAAAGACGGATTTGCGGTAGTATTAAATGGTATCGATGATGAGGCAGGAGCTAAAAGAGTTAATGAACTTAGTGCAGAAGGGATCAAGGCTGAATATTACGGATTTGATGTTACCAAAGAAGATGCTGTAACTGAGAACATTACCAAAATTGGGGAGAAGTATGGAAGAATTGATGTGCTGGTAAATAATGCAGGAGGATTAGGTGGACGATCCAGATTTGAAGAAATGACCACAGAATTTTACAGATTTGTCATGGCATTAAACTTGGATTCTGTATTTTTCGCATCAAGAGCGGCAATACCTTTTCTTAAGAAAGGAGAGCATCCGACCATCATTAACTATACCTCAAATGCAGGATGGAATGCAGGTGGACCTGGAGCTGGAATTTATGGAACATCTAAAGCGGCAGTTCATACCATTACCAGAGCATTAGCAAAAGATTTGGCGGAATATGGGATTAGAGTAAATGCAGTTTCTCCCGGTACAATTGACACAGATTTTCACAAACAAATTAAATCAACGAAACCAGAAGTTTTTGCTTCTTGGGCGAATAATATTATGCTAGGAAGATTAGGACAACCAGAAGATGTTGCTGGGGTGGTTTCTTTCTTAGCGAGTAAAGATGCCGCTTTCTTAACCGCAGAAACGATCCAAGTTGGAGGAGGTCAAGCCTTAGGAATCTAGCTAGTATTTTTATTTTTCAACGCAAAGATGCAGAGACGCGGAGAATTTCCCAAAGGAAAATTTAGAAAGCTCAGCGTTGAAAATATAGTGGAGCGAGCGCATATTGAATAAATTCTTAAAATCAAATAAAAAAAGAAGGATGAGTAAATTTAAAGGAAAAGTAGCAGTAGTAACTGGAGGCGGTAGAGACATTGGTAGAGCAATATCTGTACAACTCGCAAAAGAAGGAGCAAGTGTAGTGGTGAATTATAATAGCTCTAGAAAAGGAGCCGCTGAAACAGTCAAAGAGATAGAATCTTTTGGAGGAAAAGCAATTGCAGTTAAAGCTGATGTATCAGACTTAAAAGCTATTAAAAGATTAAAGTCAAAAACAGTTAAAGCTTTTGGTAAAGAAGTTCACATTCTAGTCAATAATGCAGGAGGCCTTTTTGCTCGAAAAACATTACAAGAACTCGATGAGGATTTTTATGATTTAGTGATGAATGTAAATTTCAAATCTACTGTTTTCGTCATGCAAGCATTTGAACCTTTAATGGGGGAAGGTACCGCAATCATCAACCTATCTTCTCTTGCTGCAAGAGATGGAGGAGGAGGTGGTTCTTCATTATATGCTTCTTCTAAAGGAGCTACCACAACTTTCACGAGAGCAATGGCAAAAGAGCTTGGCCCTAAAGGGATAAGAGTAAATGCGATTTGTCCAGGGATGATTGCTACGAAATTTCATGATGATTTTACCAAAGATGAAATACGAACAATCGTTGCTGGTAAAACTCCAGTAAGAAGGGAAGGTAGAGCTGATGAGGTTGCAGATTTAGTGGTTTATTTAGCTTCTGATAAAAGCTCATTTGTAACGGGAGCCAATTTTGATATTAACGGTGGATTAGCTTTCTCATAAGCTTGAATCTATAATTCATAATCAAATAACCTGCCTGCCGATCAGGCAGGCAATATACTTACAAAAATGAAAAAAGTAGTCACTTTTGGAGAGATCATGCTTCGTCTGACTCCTCCTGGTTTAAAAAGATTTTCCCAAGCCAATTCTTTTGAAGCAATCTATGGCGGTGGTGAAAGCAATGTAGCAGTATCTCTAGCTAACTATGGAGTACCTGTTGATTTTGTAACTCGACTTCCTCAAAATGACATCGGGCAATGTGCCTTGATGGAAATGCGTAAACGAAATGTCGGAACAGATCATATCGTTTATGGAGGAGAACGACTAGGTATTTATTTTTTAGAAATAGGTGCCGTGAGTCGTGGAAGTAAAGTAGTTTATGATCGTGCACATTCAGGTATGGCATCTATTCAAGCAGGTATGGTTGATTGGGAAGAGGTGTTCAAAGATGCTGGTTGGTTTCATTGGACAGGGATTACCCCAGCTATTTCGCAAGGTGCCGCTGATGCTTGTTTGGAAGCCATTCAGGTCGCTAATAAAATGGGTGTTACCGTTTCTACAGATTTGAACTATCGAAAAAATTTGTGGAAGTATGGAAAAGAACCTGGAGAAGTTATGCCTGCTTTGGTGGAAGGTTGTGATGTGATTTTGGGAAATGAAGAAGATGCAGAAAAGCATTTTGGTTTACATCCTGAGGGTCTGGACGTTACTGCTGGTCACGAAGTAGATGCCAAATCTTACTTATCAGTTTTGCAACAACTAATGAAAATGTTTCCTCGGGCAAAGAAAGTCATTACGACTTTAAGAGGATCAATTAGTGCTTCACATAATACTTGGTCAGGTGTTTTATATGATGGCAAGACTTTGTTCGAAGCACCAACTTATCAAATTACTCATATAGTGGACAGAGTAGGAGGAGGAGATAGTTTTATGGGTGGATTGATTTATGGTTTGTTACAATACCCTGATGATGACCAAAATGCATTAAATTTTGCCGTCGCTGCCTCCTGTTTAAAACATACTATTTACGGTGATGCCAATTTGGTTACCATAGAAGAAGTAGAGAAATTGATGAGCGGCGATGCAAGTGGCCGAGTGGCAAGATAACCGTTAACAATAAAATTAAATTTTATGAAATCCTTCCCGATCCTAATTGCTACCACTTGTTTATTTTTACTAGTAAGTTGCAGTAGTTCTCAAAATGCCTCAAAAAAAGGTAAAGGAAAAATCGCAGAGATAGATTTAACCCATTGGAAAGTTACCATACCAACTCCTAGAGAAGATGGTAAAGCGATGGAAGTCAGTCCTCCTGAGATATTTAATTATCCTAGTATTAGTGCTTTAAAAGATTTTATGTATTCTGATTCATCAGATGGTTCAATTGTTTTTCACGCCTATCCGGGGTCAACTACATCGAATACAAAGTACTCTAGAACGGAGCTTCGAGAGCAAATGGATTCAGGGAGCAATTCGAGAAACTGGACTTTTAAAGAAGGTGGACGAATGAAAGTCAAAATGGCAATTGATCAGGTCTCTAAAGATAGCAATGGAAAAGAACATAAAATTATTATTGCGCAAATCCACGGAAGACTCACCGATGAGCAAAGGGACTTAATAGGTCAAAAAGATAACAATGCTCCTCCAATTCTTAAAGTATATTATGATAAAGGTAAAATCAGAGTAAAAACTAAAATTTTGAAAAATAAGAATGCATCTGACCTCGAAATATTAGATAAGGATGCATGGGGTGATGATGATGGATATAACTTTGAAACACCTGTGAGGAAAGGGGAAAAATTCACTCTGGAGGTCATTGCCTCGGATGGTCGTCTTGAAGTGATCTTAAATGGATGGCAAAAGACGGTATATAAAGGAGAAGATATGGAGCATTGGGGAGTTTTTGAAAATTACTTCAAAGTTGGAAATTATTTTCAGACCAGAGATAAAGGATCATTTAGTAAAGTGAAAATTTATGAATTGGAAGTAAGCCACTAAGAGACTGTTTTGAAATGTGTGCTAAAATTTTTTATAGTGTATTTTTTTGCTAAATGAGGCTTTTTTGGAGGGGAATAGCCTTAGTTATTGCCCGAGAAAAAAACGAAATTTGGTGAAAAAAGACGCATAAAAAAATTAGCGACATAATTCAAAACAGTCTCTAAGT
>CAYGRM010000077.1:0-21284 GCA_964352225.1 uncultured Saprospiraceae bacterium
CCTGCACTCTCACGAAGTTATCAAAGCTACACCACGGAATTTGTCGAAGAACCAAATTTTTATAAATCAACAAAATAAAAGCAGTAGTAAAATTTAATTTACTACTGCTTTTTTATTTCCATGTTAAAAAACTAATTCTGATTATTTAGGACAGAAGAAGAAGTGGTTTCCACAAGTCTTCATAAAATGTATATCACAACCATTGGCAGCTTTGATTTTAAAAGCTTCGAGGTCTTTTCCACTTGTATTTAGTTTGGCATAATTGGTTCGATGTTTTTCACCTTGACCCATATTTCCATTAGTACCTTTTGCAATTGTTGCATCGCTAAATAATCCAGCATTCGCTCCGGCAAATCCATTAGAATAACCCATTGCTTTGAAAAGATCATCTAAGAATATTTTATCACGACTATTGGAGGCATGAGCATTTTTCAATTTATTATAAAATCCAGTTGGATCAAGATCATGTGAATTTCCAAATTCAGGATTTCTACCTAATTGAGTCAAAACTTTAGGTGTTTGATCCGTAGGAATATTGAATATAATATTACTTGACCCTGTACAGTTACAAGAAATTGGATCAGGCGTTGGATCAGGCGTTGGATCAAGTGGTGGATCTACCACTTTTTTGGTAGTATCAGCATTATCAAGTGTATCAACTGGTCCAGGTGGAGTAGGAGTTGGTTGATCTATTGGAGTTGGTGTTGTAACTTTTGGATTACAACCATCGCATCCTCTCATGAAAAATAAAAGTGCTAGTAAACCTAATAAAAGTAATGGTAACCAAAGCTTCCAATTAAATCCACCGCCACCACCTTCGGCTGCTGCTGCGGCTGCCACTACCGGGGGAGGCGTTTTCTTAACTGGTTTTTCAACAACTACCGGAGGAACAGGAGTGATAACTTCTTCTTCTACTTTTATTGGAGGCACAATCTCTGGAACAACCGCTGCGGCAATTGCCGCCGCTGCTGGGACTAAAGGAACTGCAAGAGGATTTGATTCTGTTTCAAGACAGCTTCGTCCAACCTCTCGGCCAGATTCGTCTTTCAAAATATGCATAGAATATTTACCTCTAGTTACGGTTTCATACATATCCGCATTTTCCAGATTTTTCAATGCGCCTGATAATTCGCTATCTCTTTCTATCGCCGTTCTAAATCCTTCACTTCTCAATCGTACGGTTCCATCAGATTTATAGATGACAAAGTAATATTGCCCATCGGAATATTTGAAGAAAGCAACATTGTTTTTCTTATCACTTACTTTCCGATTTTCGTACTCTTTACATGGTAGATAATCATCTTCTTTGTCAGGTTCAGCCTTCACGAATGGTTCTGGTTCTGGATCACTTTCCATTGCTCTAATTGCAGCAGCAGCAATAGCTGTGGCAGCTGCAGTTTCAACTATTGGAGGTGGTGCAGCTTTTTCTTCTTGTGTTTCTAAACAAGATCGTCCAACTTCACGTCCAGTAGCATCACTTAGAATGTGAATTCGGTATTTACCTTTGGAAAGGGTTTCATACATTTCAGGATTATCAATATTTTTTAGCACTCCTGATAATTCAACATCTCTAGTTTTTGCATCTTCAAATCCTTCACTACGCAAGCGAACACTTCCATCTTCTTTATAAATTACAAAGTAGAACTGCCCATTTTCATGTTTGAAAAAAGCAACATTGTTTACCTTATCATTTACTTCGTGTCCTTCATATTCTTTACAGGCTAAATAGTCATCTTCTGGTTCCTTGGGAGCTGCTGTTTCAGCAGGTACAGGTACCTCCTTCGGTTCAGAATCTGTGACTACCGCCGCCGCCACAGCCGCAGCAGCAGTTACTGCTTCTACGATTGGTGGTGCAACATTTTCTTCCTCCTTTTCAAGACAAGATCGTCCAACTTCACGGCCGTCTTTATCTTTTAAAATATACATTCTATATTTTCCTTTTTCGACAGTTTCGTACATGTCTTCATCGTCCAAGTTTTTCAAAACTCCAGACAACTCAACATCTCGACTCTTTGCGGTTTCAAATCCTTCACTACGCAATCGAACATTGCCATTTGCTTTATAAATAACGAAGTAAAACTGCCCATTTTCATGTTTGAAAAAAGCAACATTGTTTACTTTATCATTTACTTCATGTCCTTCATATTCTTTACATGGCAAATAATCATCTTCAATAGTAGTAGTTTTTTCAACTACTTTTTGAACTACTTCTTCAGTTGGAGGAATGGATGCTGCCAAGTTAGTTGCTGCTGCACCAGCAAGTCCACCAGCCAATAACCAACTAATTCCTCCATCTCTCTCTTCGGCAGAGGAGTACCATTTACTTCTTGCAATTTCTTGATGATTACCTGCTCTAATCGTGTAATAATATCTTCCACTCGGAGTTTCGTGATTTTTGTATCGCTTATCTATTGACCAGTTACTTTCAACGGAGACAATTCCGTTTTCACGAGCAGCTTCAGAGGAGTAGCCTTCACTAATTAAAATAGGCTCTCCATCTACTTTGTAGCTAAAGTAATATTCGTTATGCTTTTCAGAATAGAATCTATCCCAGCCATTTTGGACATTAGTTCCAGAATCTGTATAAAATCCAAAAGTCCGATAGTCATCCATTCCATCCCCTGTAGATTTAGGAGCAGCTTTGACCATTTCAGCTTCTACCATGGCTCCACCACCATTCATGATAATAATTATAGCTCTTTTCATTTCATCCTCTGTATCGAAATCAACACTTCGAGCTATTTCTTGATGGTTTCCAGCTTTTAAAGTGAAAAAGAATTTTCCATCCTCAGTTGTATGTTCTGAATATCTACTTTCAATTTTTCCATTTTTCTCAACTGAGGCAATTCCATTATCACGTCCTGCTTCTGCTTTGTATCCTTGACTTTTTAAGATGACTTTGCCATCGTCTGACATAAATGAAAAATAGTGGAAGTCATGATCGCCTTTTTGGAATCGATCAAAACCACTATTTGTATCTGTTCCAGAATCTTGATAAAAATCAAAGTCCAAATAATCATCCAATTCTTTACCATCTCCAGCCATGGCATTTACCATATTCGATACAATCATAGAACCACCTCCATTCATTAAAATAGAAATAGCCTGATTTAGATCATCCTCTGAATCAAATTCTGCACTTCGAGCTATTTCTTGATGATTCCCAGCTTTCAAAGTAAAATAAAAATTTCCCTCCTCTTGATGAGTGGTATACCTTTTTTCGATCGTAGCATTTTTTTCTACCGAGGCAATTCCATTATCTCTTCCTGCTTCGCTAGTATAACCTTGGCTCAATAACAATACTTTTCCATCATCTGATTTAAAAGAGAAATAATAATAATTATTATCCCCTTTTTGAAATCGATCAAAACCACTTTCTAGGTCTGTTCCTGAATCTTCGTAAAAGGATACTTCTTGATAATCATCTTGCTCTTTATCTTGATCACTTTTACTAGCTTCAGTAGTTGGACTTGGTGAAGCAGCAAGATTTTGAGGATCTGAAGTTGTGGATTTATCACCACTAGCTGAAGTTGCGTAGGCGATTATTTCTGCAATAACAGATTCTCTTTTTTCTTCTGAATCAAACATTAAACTGGTCGCCACTATTTGATGATTGGCTGCTTTAACATTGAAGTAAAATTTTCCATTGGATGCGGTCAGGCGTTCGTACCTTTCGGGAATGGGAGCATTTTTTTTGAATGATTCGACTCCGTTGTCTCGCCCAGCTTTAGCCTCATAGGTTTCGCTTCTTAACACTTGTTCGTCGTTAGAGTCAAATATTTTGAAAGTGTAATGGTTTTTTTTCTCGTTTCGAAATGATCTAATTTTCATGATAGTATGGATGTTTGGTTTTGATGATAAAATAAAGATTAATGTAAGGTATAGTTATGCCAAATATAATAAAATGTCTTCTAAATAATGACCAAATTTAAATGGAAATACCGTTTCTACTTTAGTTTGTAACATCTATGTTATATTATCTAAATATCAAGGTGAAGAGAGGTCAAAATACGATGATGAAATTTATTGGAAATTGAATATCTAATTATAATTATTAATTCTTACCTTTGCGTTATATGATGTTTTTTGGTTAGCATTTTTTCATTCCACCTAATCAATAACATTAACTTAAATACACACAGATAGACACACACACACTAATTTAATTAGTCACGCCTTAAGCAATTTTCTTTGCAATTTTTTTGATTAAGATTAACTAACTAAAAACCTACTTTAGATTTGTTTAAAGGCAAAAACTATTTGTACCCAAATGCGATAGTAGATTTTAATTTGAAGATTTTAGATTCTAATTCCTTTTTTAATGATTTTTTTAAACATAAAAAGGACTGGGATAAAATTTCGATTAAGATTACTGACCTCATTGAATTCGATGACCTCAACGAATTCAAAAAATCTCTTAATTCCTTAGAATCAACAAGTCATTCTAATTCAAGCTTTAATGGTAAAATGAAAATTGGTGAGCTATCTGAGCCAATAAAAATTACTATTAGTCAAATTGAAAATAAAGACCAAAAATGGTCTAATCAAGCAGTCGAAATTATTTGCGAAAAAATTAATAGCCTTACTCCTGAGTCTAATTATACGAATCTGGTTTTAGAAAATTCTTCAACCAAGATTTTTGTAGTAAATCTGAGTTATCATCTGACCTTTTTTAGTAAATCCTCAACGGCTCTGCTTAAAATAATTCTAGGGAAAGAGCCAAAAAATGGAGGGAGTTTTTTACCAAAGCAAATTGATTCTGAGGAGTGGAAAAATTATTTTGATATTATCTTTTCGGGGGAGAAAATGTTTTTGGAAAAAAATTATCAAGTTGGAAAAAAAGAATTTTATGACCTACTAACCCTCTCTGCTTTAAAAAATGAAAATGGAGAAATTGTAGGATGTACGGTCTATGCAAATGATATTCTAGCATTAAAGAAAGCGGAAGCACTTAACTATCAAAATCATAAAAAATACCAATACCTATTTGATAATAATTTACTGGGCATCGGTGTTTTAGACGAAAAAAGTAATTTAATTCAAGCTAATGATTCATTTCGGCATTTGGTGGGGCTTGAAAATAATAACTTCGAACAGTCAAGAGTAACTGATTTTTTTGAAGGGGAAGATCTTAACTTAGTGACCACCAAAATGAAACAGATTTATAGAAAAGAAATTTCCCACTATACTTGTGAATTAAAGTTTAAAAATACCAGAAATGAATATAAATACATTCAAGTAGGTATAAATGGATTCTATAAAAATAATAAGTTCTCTGGCTGTTTATTTTCTGTTTTAGATATTTCATCTCAAAAAGAGATTCAATTTAAAGAACAGGAGTTAAAAGAATTAAAAACCAGAGAAAGTATTAATTTGGAACATCAATTATTGCTTCAACAGGAATTAGACTCTAGAATAAGAGAGTTAACTTCCAATCAATTACTGATCGCTCAGAAAAATAATTTGATCAAGGAGCTTAATAAAAAATTAGCAAAAGCCGTCAGAAAATCAGACGGAGATCTTCCGCAAGAAATTAGAAAAATTATTGACTTCATAAATCGTCAAAATGTTTTTGAAAATGATTGGGAAAATCTAAAGATTCATTTTGTCAAAATGCACCCAAGCTTTTTTGATAAAATTAATAAAAGGTCTCCAAAAATCACTCAGAATGAATTAAGACATTGTGCTTATGTCAAGCTTGGATTTTCGGCAAAGGAAACCTCTGATTTATTGGGAACTTTGCCTCGATCAATAGAACAGGCTAGGTTTAGAATTAAGAAAAAATTGAATTTGCCTAGTGATCAAAAACTGAAGGATTATTTACGTAATATTTAGCTTTTAGAATTCATAAGTCTTTCCAACTATTAACTAACTCATCTTTATTTTTCTCTAAAAAACGAACTATTCGATTAGCTTCCATGATGGAAATACTTTCATCGGTTGGAAGATTTAGAATATGATAACCTATCTTTTCAGCCAGAGGGAAACTACCTTCATAATAATCCCATCGGTCTAAATTTTTTCGAATTGGATGAATTGGACTATTTAACCAATCCCCTAAAGGAATTTGATTTTGCTGCGCTAATTTCAAAAATCTTTCTTGGTCTTTTACTAAAAATGGATATTTGATAAAAGTGTGCGTCGCATAGTCAGGGACGTGGCAAGGAGGAATATTTAGTTTTGTAAAAGCATTGTTATAAAGTGCGGCAATCTCCTTTCGATGTGCTATGTTTTTATCAAACTGACGAAGTGCTTCTAGTCCTTTTTTTGCTTGAATATTTGCGCCTGATTTCAAATAGTTTTTAGGCATGGTCGCACCTTCTAATTCACCTGCATCTGAACTACCAGAAATCAAACCATATTGGCTAGCTAAACGATATAATTTGAGGGCAGCCCAATAAATTGAAGGGCGTAATATATTTTTTCTAATAAAAATTTGAAGTGCTAACATCGTTTCATCTTTGAATGTAGGTGGTTCAAAGAGAGGTTGAAGTGTTTGAATTTTTTTAGCTAACTCAAGGTCATTACAGATAACTATTCCTCCGATGCCTGTAGAGAAAGGTTTATTCCATTGACTTGAAAAAAAAGCAGCTGTGGCTGATGTGCCATTTTTTCTTCCTCGATAAGTGCCTCCAAATCCATGCGCACAATCTTCAATAACTTTGATTTTATGCTTTTTGGCGATTGTTAAGATAGGGGCTAAGTCAGCACTCAAACCAAAAGTATTTTGTGCTAAAATGACTTTAGTTTTTGAGGTGATTTTTTCTTCTATTTTATCAATATCTATATTGTAGGTTAATGGATTGATCGCTGTATAAATCGGTTTGGCTCCCAAATATTTGATTGCACTAGGAACCACAACACAGGTAAAAGCAGGCAAAATGACTTCGTCTCCTGGTTGAATATCCATTGCTTTCAGGATACAATATAGTCCCACTCGACCTCTCCAATAAAGCGATATTTGAGCTGAATCAACTTCTAAATATTCTGCAATTGTGTTTTTATATTTTTTTTGAATCAAAAGAAAATTATATTTACACAGGTTTAATAAGTGTTTTTTATGTTTGACTTTGAATGATTAGACCAAAATCCCTTTAATGAAAAAGAAATGCTTCTACCAAAAAAACATCTTTTTTACTTTTCAGTTTTTTACATAATCTTTCTTTCTAGTATTTTAGGAAGCTGCAAAGATGGTGAAAATATTGAATTACCTATAAATGTGTTGACTGAAAAAGTTGGAGTAGTTTCTCCACTAACAGATGGTACCGTTGACCGCGAATTATTCAATTCTATTTTAACTCCAATTTCTCTGGATTCATTTAATATTTTGCCACAAATCAATCAAGAATTAGTTGAAGGTTTAAAAAATCAACTTAAATTATTGAAATTTCAAAAACGATTAAAAAAAGAATATTCAGGTCTTAAAATTACTAAAGATCAATTAGATCAAACGATAAAAATATTATTGTCATCTCAATTTACCAATTCATTTGGGATGCAGCATGGTTTGGAAGCACACCAAATTTGGGGAGAAGACCAAAAGGGTAATGTGAAATTTACAGGCTATTTTACGCCAGTTTTGAAAGTAAGAGAAACGCCTAACTCTTTGTACAAATATCCAATATATCAATATCCTGAAAACTGGAAAGGTCGTTTGCCAACTCGAAGGGAAATTGAAGGAGATGGAGCATTGGATAGTTTTAATTTAGAAATTGCTTATGCTAGAAGCAAATTGGATATTTATTTTATGCAGGTTCAAGGGTCTGGCTATATTGAATTCCCCAATGGAGATCAGAAATTATTAGCGCACGAAGGAACCAATAAACATCCTTATAGAAGTATTGGAAGATATATGGTCAAACATGGATTTACGACTCCGGAGTATGTTTCCTTGAAAAGTATAAAAAGTTATTTTAAAAAGAATCCGGAACTCGTCGATTCTATTTTGTTTCAAAATCCTTCCTACGTATTTTTTCGACCCGTGACTACCCAACCTCGAGGGGCAGGGCATGTTGCACTTACGCCAGATTATTCTATTGCCATAGATAGGAGTGTCTTACCACTTGGGAGTTGTCTTTTGGCGACTGTTCCAATTATCGATGAAAGTAGAAACTTTTCACATCACGAATTTCGAATTCTATTGGCTCAAGATATTGGAGGATTAATTAAAGGTGAGGGTCATGTTGACTTATATCGCGGCATTGGTTCGGAAGCTGAGAGTGATGCGAGTAATTTACATCACTATGGAAATCTCTGGTTACTACTCCCCAAGGATTCTACGGTAATTACTCCAAAAGTAGATATTTAACAAAAAACATATTTATTTATTTTGTATTTAAGAAAAGGTTTTTTACCTTTAAAGTATCTTCGGTAAAAAAAAGGAATAGTGACTAAAAACGAGTACTATTTTTTCTCACGCTACATTTTTTCAATTCACTCACTTAATTTTAATTAAATTATATAAAAGGCTGATTTTTAGCTATTTATATCTTTGAAAATATACAATCTAATATTGTATGGTGTAATTTTTGCATATGAAAATTACACTATTAGGAACTATTTTTTATCACGCCTAAGTAAATAAACAAATTCCTATTTGAGCAATATTAAGATTATTTTGAATTTAATTTGCGCCTTATAAGTTAAGATATTGAACTAAATAGTAAATATTAAAACCTTTATAAAGTCAATTTTTGATGATCAAAAGTCAAATAATAATCTCGAATTAATCTAATTTTTTGTTCAAATAAATATTTTCTTTTTTCGAAATATGAATTTATTTATTGCCTAAAACCCGTTTTCCCATGAGTAAAAATTACAACTTAAAACAAGAAAAAAATTCAAAAACTGATCAAACATTCGAACAACTCTCTGAACTAAAAATGACACATCAACACGATCGACGTAAAAATGAAATTCTTAATGGTTTCGTATTTATGATTGGATTTGTTGGCTTTGTGATTGTTTTTATGTTGCCTCGTGATGGTGTTTACAGTAACGCCAAATTGGAGAAATCTTTCTCAAATTCAAGCCCATTAGCTTCTAGTTCTTTAACTGTCAAGCAAATTTTAGCAGGTGAAGATATAGATGAAATTTTAGCTAAAAATGTATTTAAAATAAATGGGTTTTATGAAGCTTCTGAAGTTTTAGAATTTGAATTGGAAAGTTATCAACCAAATAGCGAAGTGGTCTATACCATTCATTTTGGCAACGGCGAATCAAGAGAAATTTCAGATAAGATTACTTTTTACAAGTATCCTAATGCAGGTAATTATGTAGTTAATGTAACTGCAAAATATCATGAGGACACCAAAGAAATCTTTACTGAAAATATTGCTATTGCTGATGCAATACTGGTTAACAGCAGCGCTTTCGTAGAAGCGAATTAATTCAAAAAAGCAGAAAATTAAAGGGTTCAGAATTATACAATTCTGAACCCTTTTTTGTTTTTTTATAAACTAGCCTTGCAATAACTTGTTAGTGTTCAATCAACTCATCTTTTAATTGCAAGCTGCAACCTGCCAAAATATTGTGCAATCTTTTTACATTGGTAGCCGTGTAATTTTTCACCTCAATTGTACTTCCTCCAAACTCAGCCTTCTTTTGATAAGCTACAAATCCTTGTTGGCAATTGTCTATAATTATATTCTCAATAAATACTTTTGATAAATCTTTAGACGCTATGGCGATATTAGAATTGGAAATGGTGGCTTCTAAAATGGTGGCTTGAGATTGTTCACCTACGCTAATTCCTTTGTCTCCACAATTATCCATTTGGCAATCCACTACATAAATATTACTCCCCGAAATATCCAACCCATCATTAGTTGTATTTAAAAAATACGATTGGTTAATTGAACCATTACAAAAGTCTAAATCTAAACCATCGGAAGGTGCTTGATTAAATAAGCTTCGATTGATTTCAAAATTACTGCGGATCAAATTAAGTCCATCCTCGCAATGATTTTTCATGAAAACACAATCATTGATGGTCACTTCAGATTCATAAAAAGTAACTGCACCAGTCAAGTTCCAGTTTTCCTTTCGATGGGTATTTAGATTTTCAAAAATGACATTTTCTAAAGTTGAGTTTCCCTTTGCTTGCAAAATGGTGAACCCATTCGCCGATTGATCACTTGATGTAATTTTTATAGGATTATCTTTTTTCCCATTCATTTGGATAGGAGAGTAGGAAAGGAACTTAGCATTTTTGATTAAATCAATTTCAGTTCCTTCAGGGAAATATACTGAATAGTTCGATGGAATAATGATGTCATTTTCTACAGTAAATTTTCCAGAATGAAAAACCACTTTTTGGTCGGAAACTGTGTACAAATTATTACTTGCTATCATTGCATTTTGCGATGCATTAGGAGGGATTGAACTTGCTTGTGGAAATTGCCAATTCAATATTTCAGAATGGAAAATTTCATCATGACCTAAGACTTTATAAAAAACATATTTTGAATTATCGGGGATTGTAATTGACTGATATTCAACTTGATAGCGAATCAAATAAGTATTATTAGGAGCTTCTTTTTTTCTTTTTTTAGATTGGTCTACATAAAATGGAGAGGTGATAAAAGCAGGCAGTATCAGCGATGATTTTAAATAATTATCTACTTTTTTAGGTTGAAAACCAGTACCAATTATTTCTATTGGGAGGCTATGAATGTTTCCAAGTTGGACAAGGTTTTTGCCATTAGATTTTTTTTGAGCATAGGCTTTTAAAGTCAAATTATTGAAAGGATAAATATTGGATTGTATCCCGGTGATTCGTTTTGAAATCAAATCTTTATGGAAAGAATAGTTTTGAAATTCTTTTTGTAAAAACTCGGAACGAGAGGAAATTCCACTTTCCAGTTCATCTAAAAATGGATTCAAATATGACTTTTTTGAAAAATGAAATAAATTGTAAATGTATTGTTGCAAAAAAGAAGTGTCTTGGAAAAAATACTGAACGGGTTCTTGATCTTCTTTGAAATGTCTGCTCAAGGCACCTTCACTCATTAATAAAAATGGATAATTATAAGTCGGGAATCCATCAAAAGCAATGGGTTCTAATTTTTTTAAAACTGGATTAAAATAAAAACGCATATTGTGCCAAGCCACACTATGTTGCGCCTGCATCAAATCAACAATGGCAAAATATTTAGCCATTTTATCTGTATCAAAGATTTCTGAAACAGGTTTCTTTTGTTCTAAAAAATCAACTAATAAATTTTGAGCATTTTCAAATTGTTGTTTTAAAATTGGATTTTTCAAGACTTGATTTTCTTTAAATCCGCGAACCTCCGAACTTAAATAATGAGCTGAATTATTAACATGTGCAATCGGATTTCCTTCCAAGTCGCCCAAGCGTTTTTTTACATCTGCCCAAAATCCTTCTTCCGAAAAACGAACGATAACCCCTTCTCTTCTGGCATTCGACTCAGGTAATTGTTTCTCAAAATGTTCCTCATAAGCGTAAACACCCAAAGATTTTCCATTCAATTTTAGTTCGACAAAATCATATCGAGGAGTCAGCACATCTTCCTTTTTCCACCATTGATGTAATATCCACTCTTGCATAAATTCTCGAGTTTCAGGAGATTGCAAAGAGAAAGTTTTCATTTGATTCCAAGCAAAGGGATCTTTTACTTTTACTCTAAATGACCATTTGTTTTTTTTCAAATGATCTAGCCAATCACCTTTTAGGCGTAATTCTACCTCCATCGTTTCGGAGGTGGCGGAGGAGTTTAAAGTTCCATTAACCCAGTCGTTATCATCACTTTCGAGCACACCTATTTGCAGCGCATCTTTTCGTTTTTGTGCTAATTTTTGCATTCCTTTTTCAGAAATATTAAGCTCAATTATCTCTGGTTTAAAATGTGTAGATAGCTTATCGGAAGCGTTATAATTTTCTTTTTCAATAATTTTTAACTCATCAAAATAGAAAATCCCTTTTCCATCTGATCGAACATAAATTTTCAAGTCCTCAATTTCTGTTTGAAACGGAATTGTAAATCTTTTTTCTAGCAGTTCCCACCCGTTTTTTTCTTTGACTGATTCGGTAATTTCAAAATTGATATTTTTGTTTTTATCCATAATGACTAAGGCGCTTTGCCCAGTATTATTTTCAATTTTTCTCCAGACACTTGCGAGGTAAGTTTTGCCTGGGTGAAAGTCTTGGAAGTCAATGCCAAAACCATATTGGAAACCTTCTCCCATTGCTATTTTTGAGGAAAAGTCTCCTTGGAAAGCCGCCTCGTTACTTTGAGTTGTAGCATTAAAAAATCGATCTCCATTTGCGATGAAATACGCTCCTCGAACTACTTCTGCATCACCGTGAATGACACCTTCTGTTTTCCAAGAATTTAAAAAAGGTAAAGCATACCACAAGCTGAAAAGCCCGCCAATACTACATAACAATATAATTGCAGTTTTGAAAAAAGTAGATTTTGAAGTGTCGCCTTTGACAATCATACAATCAAATCAGGTTGGTCAATGATGGAAAGTTTAGTACTAGGTGAAAGGGCAGAAAGGTTGTTTTTAATTTGATCTAGTTGATCAATAGATTCCGCTTTGCAGATGTAGGATAAATCTAATCCCTGCTCAATCATATCCATTCTTTTTAACTCAACATAGGGTAAAATATCCGTTAGGATTTTCGTGATTTTCTTCAAATCATTTTCGTCAGTTTGAATGTTGAGGTACATTCGATTTTCATTTTTAAAGGCGACTTTGTTGGTCAATACTTTATTGAGAAATAATAAACTAATAATAACTAAAAATGAAACTACTGCTAAGATCGGTTGATTTGCTCCACCTGCTAATCCTATTCCAATCACAAAAAACAAATAAGTCAGTTCCTCTGGATCTTTTATCGCTGCCCGAAAACGAACGATCGAAAGTGCTCCAACTAATCCTAAGGAAAGAGCAATGGATGATTTTACGATCATGATAACTAACAAAGTGGCTAGCGATAGGGGTAGAAAGTTGGCAGCAAATCTTTTCCTATTAGTATGTGAATTTCCATATCGAATATAAAATACTCGAAGCAATGAAACCAAAATAGCCACCACAAAAATATTTAGTAAAAATTCATCAAGTGGAATATTTGCATTAAACTCATTAACGTATTGCTCTTGTAATTTTTGTAGTATATTCATATTCTTAATTCTCCTATAGAGTTATTGGCAACAAAGATAATACGAAAGAGGGGAAACGATATTATAATGCAGGAAAATGTTTTGGATAACGCAGAGGCAAGACAGATTTTATCTAAATTAAACAAAAGAAGAGGCACGAAATTATCGAACCTCTTCACATTTATTAACAAACAAAAAACTGACATATTTATTATATAACGTTTACAACAAGAAAGCCTTAATTCTGTTCAATAATAAATGTAAAACTTTGCTTCAATCCTTTAACTTTATGCACGGCTTTTCTAAAAATATTCAAATTCTATCTGCATGAAAAATAATGATTCTAGATTTAATCCAATTCAATTAGTCTATATCTTTTTTGGGGTATTGGTCTTGGGGTTTATTTTCCGACAGGTGGCTTTCATATTTTTTATGGGATTGATGTTGGCGATGCTTTTGGGGAGTCTTTTTTTTATTGTAAAACATTTTCGCGATGCCAAAAAAGAGGAAGAATTCAATAATTCTATGGAAGGTTCGATTCGTAAAAATTTAGAATTATGTGAAGAGCAAATTGCCAAAAATAATCTAGAAGTATTGGAAATCAAGGAGAACATTTATGATTTGAAAGAAAAATTGGAAGTGAAATCCATGATTAATGAGAATACCGTGCGAGAAAGTGAATTTTTGATTAATGGTTTTGAGCGAGAATTAGATTTACGAAATGCCAAATTAGAATTCTATAAAATATGCAAAGAAAAAATTCATAACATTCATTTTAATCAAACCTTGGCAGATGAGGTTGCGAACAAAAGAGAACGATTGAAGCAATTGCAAGAGGATCATTTTGAGGATTTAGCAGAAATGGAAAAGCTTCGTTCAGATGTAGATTATACTAAAACTTATATTGATACTATCAGTAATTTGTCCATCCGTATGTCTCAGAGTACCTCCTTAAACTCAGTTAAAGAACTACAAGAAGAATTAAAATTAATCACCCAAGAAATTAAAGATTTATAAATTCTCACCAAATAATATTTCGGTAATAGTTCCAATTTTATCAAAATGTGGATAACTTTTGTTGCAAAAAGCGCTGAAACCCCCGTAAACAAAGGAAAAATTAATAGAGATATTTTGATAAAAAACTATTTTTTCTTTAAAAAAGAACCTATCTTTGCAATCCTTTTTAAAAACTAGTAAATAAATTTAAAATTTCAATATCATGGAAGCCATCAAATATGTTCATGAGCAATTAAATACTGGGAAAGAAATTCCTTCATTTCGACCTGGAGATAATATTGTTGTAAGTTACAAAATTGTGGAGGGTGCAAAAGAGCGTATCCAGCAATTCAGAGGTGACGTTATTCAAATTAACGGGACAGGAGCTACTAAAACTTTTACAGTTAGAAAAATTTCTAACGGAGTAGGAGTTGAGCGTATTTTTCCATTTGGCGTTCCTGCAATCGAGGACATCAAAGTCTTGAAAAAAGGGAAAGTGCGAAGAGCAAAATTATACTACTTACGTGAGTTAGTTGGTAAAAAAGCTCGTATCAAAGAAAAACAAAGAAGATAGTCAATATCTGATTTTGTAATATAAAAAAAGCAGTTTGTGGAGTAATTCACAAACTGCTTTTTTTATATTTTCTTCTCTTATTACTCAATTTGGGATTAGAAGTTAACTTTTTATTTTTGGTTGATTATCCTCACATCTGGGATTAATTGTTTAATATCCTCTAAATTTTTTATTTCACTCTCCGTTAGTAAAAAATGATGTAAACCTTTCATAGTGCTAATTTCCTGTGGAATAATCTTTATTTTATTTCCATGAATCCATAAATTTCCGACACTATCCATTCCAATTATTGATTTTGGAAACTCACTAAATTTATTTTTAGCAATTGAAAAAGTGGTTAGGTTTTTTAAATTGGAGAATGACTCTGGTAGTTTGGTTAAATCATTAGAATCAAGACTTAAAGACCAAAGTGAAGTTATGTTTCCAACCTCATCAGGAATTGATTTAATATTGCAATACGCAAAATTAAGAACCCTTAGTTTCTTTAAATTTCCAATCGAAGGCGGTATAATGGATAATTTACTAGCATTAGCCAGAATTGATTTAAGGTGTTTACATTCCTCAATTTCAGATGGGATTTCAGTAATAAAGGATCCTGAAATGTCTAAAACTCTTAAGTTTGTTAGTTTTTTGATATTATGTGAAAGATGTTTTGTTCTGGTATTTCTGAGCGATAACTTGTAGACTTTTTCAGGATTTTTTAAGGCTTCTTGCATTGATTTAGCCGTAATCATCTCTCTCATGTTGACATTATCCTCGATAAATGGAATAGCAACTTCATTTGCAATTCTACTGAGATGATAACTTTTAAAAATTTCGATGGAATCCATTTCTAAATAATCAACTTTAATATCTCCTCGTTTGAAGCTACTAATAGTTTTAGTGTATGTTTCTCCTTGATGTTCTTTTCTTAATTTTATTATCCTTCCCGGCAAATGAGGATTTAAATAGTAGTTATTACTTTTAAAGTCGTCTAAGGTTAAATAAGGGATCAGTTTTGTAAACTCTGTCGAATCGAATAAGGTATAGTATTTCTCAGTTTGCCCAACGGTAATTTCAATACTATCTTTTTTTATAAGTAATTTGATAGAAGGAAATGAATGTTGCACATCTTTTAGCTTTTTACTGATTCCCATCAATTCAATTTCAAATGGAAGGACACTTTCAAGCGTTGGTTTTTCAATACTTCTAGAAGCATTAATATTTATAGAGAAATAAATAAAAATAAGTATTGAAAACAAATAAGATAAATTTTTCATTGCGTATTTATATTTTTTCTCTAGCATTTGTAGTCTTGTTTAAAACCAAATTTTGATGCTTTAATGCAACTATAAGTTGGAACTAATATGTCTAATCTAGTTTCTTCACATTGATCAAAAACAACTCATCTGCCACTTTAAAATCTTCCACCTTCATATCTGGAAAATAATAATTAGATTTAGAGTCAGACACATTTACTATTCGATAATTATCCGAATCTCCCATTTGGATGGGCATATAAAACCCTTTTACGTCTGATTTTAAAGCTACACTTACCTCCACTCCATTTCCTTTTTTCTTAGCTCGATAAAGTAAGGTTGGAATAGTTGGGTGTTCTAAATATTGCTGAAAAAATTTAGTTATGTCTCTTTGGAGGTAATCACTAGCGTGGTTGACAAAATCCTCTGTTGCAACAATGGAGATTTTATGCTTTTGATAAAATGATTTGATTAAACCAAACCACTTTTCGTCATCATTTATCGAATTCCTCAAAGTATGTAAAACCCATGCACCTTTATAATAATGATCACTATGTCCCCATTCTCCAAAGTTGACATTCATCGGGCCAAGGATTGGTTTTTTATTTTCTACAAACATTTTTTGCATCCCTAAATACCTAACTGCCTCATCAAAATTATACATACATTCCACATAAAGTGCTTCGGAATAAGTACAAAAAGATTCATGAATCCACATCTCAGCATGGTCTGCACAACTTATACTATTGCCCCAATATTCATGACCTGTTTCATGAATAATGATGTAATCAAAATCGATTCCATCTGGAATCATTCGACCTAAATATCCTCTACTATATTCATTGCCATAGGCGATCGCACTTTGGTGTTCCATCCCTAAGTATGGTGTTTCGACCAAGGCATAACCATCATTCCAAAATGGGTACTTTCCAAAATACTTTTCGTAGCAAGCCAACATGGGTTTGACTTGTTGAAAATGCTTTTTCGCTTTTATCAGATTTTCAGGGAGTACGTAGTAGTCAAGGGCAAGTTCTTCACCATCCTCACTTTTATAGATATCTGAAAAGTGTGAGTACTTGGTGATATTGAGCGTAATATTATAATTATTAATCGGGTAAGAGACGAACCAATTATAACGGGTGTAATCATCTTCTTCTTGAGTATTTTCTAAATTTCCATTCGCCACACAAGTCAAACCATTCGGGACAGCTACTCCAATTCGGATACTATCAGGCTCATCAGAAAGGTGGTCTTTATTGGGAAACCACAGGCTGGCACCGATTCCTTCGCATGAAACGGCTACCCAAGGTTCTCCTTTTTTATCTTTTCTCCAAACAAATCCTCCATCCCATGGTGGGTTTTTGGCAGCAATCGGTGCTCCTTCGTAATGGACTGTAAATGAGTTAGTTATACCTTTTTGTTGGGGCGGAAAATCAATAAAGACAGCATTATATTTTCGAACAAAATCTAAATTTTTTCCCTCAAAAACAATCTTGTTGATTTTCATATTATCAAATAAATCAATTTGAATTTTGGAAAAATCATCAACTGCTGTAAAGTGAATTTCATTATAACCACTAATGTATTTTTTATCAATATCAACCTTAATTTGAAGATCATAAAAATTTACATCGTAGCAAGTTCTTTCTGGTCGAAGCATTCCTCGAAGGGTATCTGCCTCGGTAAATTTAAAATTTTTGAAGTAATCAACTTGCGAAAAAGCAGGTTGAAGAAATGTAAATAGTAATAAAATTAAGAAGATGCGTTTCATTATTTTAAAAATGTTTGGTGTTAGTTATTTTTTATAAAAAGCGTATTTTTTCAATGCTTTGGTGGTTGCATTGTCTAACCATTTGTCAGGGAGCATACTGAATAATTTATATTGCCATGATTTATCTGCAACCAGATAGCGGGTTTTAGGATTTTTTAAAATAATACTTTGGTGGACTAATTTTGCGACTTCCTCTGGAGGAATGGCATTGGCTTCTATTTTTTTTAAGCTCTTTCCTCGCTTACTTAAAATTCTTGCATAAGGAGTATCAGCAAAATCTGCCGCTGCATCGGAAAGTGCTTTCCCCCAAATAGGCGTTTTAATAGGGCCTGGTTGAATCACAATTACCTTGATTCCAAATAAAACCATTTCTCTTCTCAGAGCATCTGACATTGCTTCCAAAGCGAACTTGGAGGCAGCATAGGGCCCAGTAAAAGGTGGAGAGATAATCCCATTGATAGAACTAATTTGGATAATCCTTCCCGGTTCATACTGGTAATTTTCGGTAGCTCCCAAAAGATGCAAAAAAGCATTAGTTACTCGATGAACTCCTAATACATTGACATCTAATTGATAACGAAGTTGCTCGGTAGTAACAAATTGCATGGGCCCTGAAACAGCAATTCCTGCATTATTGACCAAGCCAGCTAAACCATTTTCTCCAACAATTTCTTCAACGATAGGGACAGCATTTTTGATGGCTGATTCATCTATCACATCGAAGATCAATGCCTTAAAGTTAGTACCGAAATCTTTTTCTAATTTTTCAGCATCACTTGATTTCCTTACACTACCAAAAACGAAAAATCCTTTGTCTAATAAGTATTTGGCCGAAGTATAACCAATTCCTGTGGAGGCTCCTGTAATTAAAACGTATTGCATTTTTTTTGGTAAATATCTAAAAAAAATACTAATCAAAAGCAACCAAAATCAAAATGTCGATTAAAATTTGGGGTTATATTTTTGATCTGGATGGTTGATTTTGATTAGTATAAATTGAGATTATCATTTTTGACTAAAATATTGGATGATCAATTTGATTTTGGGTATAAACATTCCCTTTTTTTAAACGTTCTTATTAGGCTACTTAAATGTTAAAATTTATTCATCGATAATGAGAGTACTGCCATTAATTATTTTACTTTTTTTGTTAGATTATTTTGCTTTCCAAGCCTTTGTATCGGTTTCGGAAGATTGGTCTAATTGGAGTAAAACGATTTTGAATACTGTTTATTGGATGATTCCAATTTTGGCGGTAGGATTAAGCTATTCTTATTCGATTGGTGCTGCCACTAAATGGAGCAAAAATACTTTTACAATAGTTCGGTCAACGATTATGTTGAGTTATTTTTCTAAATTTCTCATCATTGCAGTTTTGATTTTAGGAGATGTAGGACAATTTATTTTTTCTCTGTTCGAATCATTTTCGAATGGTCATTCTTTTGATTATGGGCGAACGAAGTTACTTTCTCAAATAGCAGTTGTGGTAGGAGTGATTCCATTTTTTACTTTGTTATATGGGATTTTGAGAAACCAATACCGCTACAAAATTTATAATACCTCAGTAGCTATTCCTGATTTACCGAAGGCTTTGGAAGGTTTAAAGATTGTCCAGATTTCAGATATCCATTCTGGTAGTTTTACTAAAAAACATCCGATCAAAGTGGCTATTGATATGATTAATGACCAGAAGGCTGATTTAGTTTTTTTTACGGGAGATTTAGTCAATTCAATTTCCTATGAGATGGAGCCATTTGTAGACGTTTTTGATAAAATAAAATCACGATATGGTATTTTTTCGATTTTAGGAAACCACGATTATGGCGATTATGTGCGTTGGGAAAGTGTTACTCAAAAAGAACAAAATTTAGAAAATCTAAAAAATATTCATCATCGGCTTGGTTGGGATTTAATTTTAAATGACAATCGTTTAGTCAAAATCAAAGGGGAAGATGTTGCAGTAATCGGAGTAGAAAATTATAGTGCCCATGGTCGATTTATGAAATATGGAGATTTAGCAAAAGCGAATCAAGGGACAGATGATGCCGGATTGAAATTATTACTTTCACACGATCCTTCTCATTGGGAGGATGAAGTTTTGAAAAAATTTCAAGATATTCACATTACCTTTTCTGGGCATACTCATGGTGCACAGTTTGGTCTGGAAATCCCTGGGATTATCAAATGGAGTCCAATTAAGTATGTTTATAAACAATGGGCAGGGCTTTATCAGAAAAATAAACAATATTTATACGTCAATCGGGGTTTTGGTTTTCTAGGTTATCCTGGACGAGTTGGAATTTTGCCAGAGATAACTGTGATGGAATTGAAGAAGAAATAGGTGATGGATGATCAGATAAATCAATAATTAGGAAAACTAGAATTTGAGAAATAAAAAAGAGAACAAAACTTAACTAACATGAAATTTTTAAAATTAGCACTTCCTTTTCTTTTGTTGGCCAGTTTTTTTACGGCCTGTGAGAATGAAACTAAGGTGGAAGAAGTAAAATTAGATCCTGCCTTATTAATTGGAAAATGGAGTTTGACCGATGCAACTGTAAACAAAGTTCCAAGTCCTCGATTGGATGGTGCTTATTTTGAATTTGCTGATGGTGGAAAGTTAAAAACTAACATCATGGGCTCAGAAGAAGAAGGTAGTTACGAAATGGATATCGAGGCCAAAAAATTAACACAAAAAACAGGCAAGACGATAGAATACAATGTTGAAAAATTGGTCAAAGATTCTCTTATCATGAATATGAGTATCGCTTCTAATAAGTTTGTAGTTCTTCTTCAGAAACCTTAAAGATCGCTTCGCTGTCAGAGGTCAGATCGTGCGCTGCGCTTACTATTCAGAGGTCAGACCGACGCTTATTATTTGCAGACAAAACTGCTCTCGTCAGTCTGACCTCTGACAGTAAGCGCAGCGCACGATCTGACCTCTGACAGCGAAGCGGTCTTTTTAACGCCACCTTCCTGACTTTTCCCGTGTTTATGGTTTGCCAAGTATTTTTAGTTGTATTAACTTTGAATAACTGATCTATTTTTCCTTTTTCAAAAAAGTATTATGATGAAAAAAATATTCCAATCGTTGGCGTTCTTTCTGTTGTTATCATTTTCAAGCCAAGCTTTGGATGCAAGTATCACGTATTCAACTTTTAAAAGTCCTTCGCAGAACTATGTGGAAGTTTATTTATACATAGTTGGAAAAACGGTGACATATGTTCCCAATGCGGATTCTACGTTATTTGAGGCTGGAGTTGAAGTAGTGATATTATTTAAAAAAGGGGAGGAGATCATCAAGTTTGATAAGTATAATTTGAATTCGCCGAAGAGTAGTAGGATGAAAGATTTTATTGACTTGAAACGATTTGCCTTACCAAATGGGGAATATCAAATAGAGGTTTCTATTCAAGATAATCAAGATGCGGAAAATGTAGTTCGCTACAATGGATTCATGAAAATGGAATATCCCGATGATGCAAATGTATTGTTACAATCCGATATTGAATTATTAGCTTCGGTTAAGAAAGCAGAAAATGATAATCACGTGTTAGTGAAGAATGGTTTTTTAG
>CAYGRM010000078.1:0-21027 GCA_964352225.1 uncultured Saprospiraceae bacterium
ATTTATTTTTTTATATAAAAAAATAAAACACAGAACAAAGCATTTAAACAGGTCATTTTTTTATCCAAAAAAAATAATCGTCTAACCAACCAACTTTGTTCAATAAGTTTCTTCAACCAAAACTTTAAAAGACTAAATTTTTCCAGAAAAACATAAATCTATTGCCACGATGAGATGGATGTCGTGCTTCGTCATTTTCTTTTTTTCATGCCCTTTCCTTAGCCAAGCACAGGAAGGAGAAGAAATATCTATGCCTCTTATTCAGCAACTCGAATTGGAGGTGGCTAAAGGGAATTTGATTGCACTTCGTGATTTAGGAACATTATTAGATAATAAGTCAACATCAAAAAAAGCCCAAAGCATTCTCAAAACCTATTCCCTTTTTTTAGAAGATGAATTGGATTGGAATCAAAAAATAGATCGTCAAACCTTCCTTAATTTCTTTTATAATCATAAAGATCAAATACGTTTTTTCCATCCCGCAGAGATATTTTATCTCAATGCCTTGGAGGTCGAAAAAGTAGATTATAAAATAGAGTCTCTTCCTAAAAATATTCAAAATCAACAAACGGTTGCCTTACGAAAAAATATCAATGCCTTTGAAAAGGCAATTGAGGCAAAAAATGGGGAACAAGCAGAACAGAAATTAGAAGAAATAATTCAACTCGATACTCGAGAAGCAAAGCATTATCTATTACAAGTCTTGCAGGAAAATATATTGCAAAAAAGTACACTTGATGGAAAAATTAATCTCATCATAAAACTTTCAAAAGCACTTCAAGACCACGCCACGAGAGAAACGCTTGAAGAGATCCTGATTAATATTCAAAATGGATTTTTACCATTCAAAGAAGGAAAAAATATATTAGCACACTTGACTAATCATTCTTTGACCGAAGTGAACGATGCTGAAGCGGGAGTGGAATATTTTGCTAACTTATTGGATTCCTTGGAAACCATGGAAAATATCCGATACATGGGGTATGAAAACATATTCAACTTTGATCGATTTATTTTTCCTCATGATGTCGATTATTTTGGAAGAATTGTCACCTTAGCCAATGCTTATCCTTGGATGAAAAAGAATGCTATTCATGATTTGATGAAGACTGAACATGAACGAGCCTATCTATATTTAGCTGCTGATTTTTTTAAAAATCACTTAGCGATAAGTGAAAATGATGAACGTCCAATTCTCTCAGTTACAGAGTATAAACATTTTTTTTTAGAATCTAATCAATTGATTATCAAAGTCTTGGGAGAGGATGAGCAATATAAAAATATATTTGAAGAAATTGATTCCCAAGGTTGTAAAGATGATGTTTTAAAAAGAAACTTCTTGTTGTATTGGATGACTCATCACGTGGATTTCGAATGGAACCAAAACTATGCATTGTACCTCAACAAATTTGAAACACTTGAAAAAACTGAAAATTTAGAAAAACATTTTCGACGATTAGTCTCTTCAAATGACAATGCTGCCATGGAATCTTTCAAACAGTTGACCGTAGGAGCACCAGCAGAAATAATGAGTCTATCCAATAAGTATCGACAACTTTTACGAACTTATAACAAGACTCTTCCAAATATTCGCCATCTATATTTAGAGCAACTTGCAGCATTAACTGATTTCTGTCGAAACAATGATATTTCCTATGAACCTAGTACTCGACTTCGTCAAAAATTAGATCAGTTGCGGAATGATATTACTGCCTCAGAACGATATGATTTAGAAAACCGAATCATCAATAGTCTGGAACTTCAGGAAGTTACTGCTATCGAATACTACGCATGCTTATATGAGAATAACAGTAATTTCACATTTTCCGTCGGAAGAATTTTAGACTATTTTTATTCTCAACATTGGAATCTAATCGTGCAAAACGATACCCAACTTCGACTCTACTTAAAGAAGGCTGCATTGTATAAAAGAATCGGAACGATTGGTTCTTGTAATGTTTATTTAAATAAGCTGGAAAACAAATCAAGCGAATTGAAAAAGCAATTAAAAGAAATTATGGAAGTGGAACCCGATGATGACATTATTTTTCTCCTTGAACTTTTGTCTCCACAAGAAGAGGAAGTTCAAAACTCAGATTTGCTAGAATTCATTGATAATCCAAGTGATTTTTCTAAAAATGATATTCGTGTTTTACCCGTTGGAAGTAATAAAGATTTTCAGGCCATCATTGATCAAATGAAAGATGAAACGGACGTTAAAATTTTGAAAAAATACTTATCCTATTTACGAGCAAATCCAGTTATTCGAGCTGTCCCAATTTATTTTCAACTCATTGATAGTCAAACATTTATCACTAAGAAAAATGGTCTCTCGGTTACCCTCGGCGATGTTATAATTCCTGTAATTGAAGGAGCGTATAATCATCATTTTAAACCTGAACAAAGTAATAAACCGTTCGCTACCGAAAAGTGGAAAGCCCTCTGGGAAGCAGATGGAAAAAATTATGAACAATGGGTAGATTTATTTTTTGAACAAAAACTAAAACAGTTAGAATTTGCTGATAAGATCAAAATAGATATCATCAATGATGTTTTCGCAGCAAGTGATTACAAACCTAAATATAAAGCTACTTGTTTGGCTGCTTTGAACAAAGTGCACCCACTTAGGGATATCAAAAAACTTAAAACGCCTGAAAAACTTTCTGTCAAAACTGATTTAAAACATTTCGAAGATTTCTATTTTACATACAAAGATTTGGATGATATTTCGAAGTTATTTGAGGTGGAAGATCCTACCATGATGTTTGATTATTTATCCAAAAGGACAACTGATTTTGACGAAACGGAATTGGGAACTTTTTGGAATAATATTTTTAGGCAAGGTTGGTTTTTAGAATTTATCAATTCTAATCAAGATAGAATTGTGGAACTTCAAAAAATCAAATCCATTCTGCAAAAATACCTCGAAGTAAGTGATGTGATTAGTGAGTATGAGGAGCAAATTACTAATTTGAATATTAGTCAAATTGAATCTATTGGTAAAAATTTGGTCACAAAATTAGAGGAATCTATTGAATCTGAAAAAGATCCATCGACTAAGGCATTAATCCAACAATCTACTTTAGCTCGAGTACATTATCAAGATATTGGAAAAATTATCAAGGTGATTGATCAATTAAGTGCAAGTCAAAATTTTAATCCTAACCTATTTTTACAAAAAGATTTTGGACTACCTATTTTCGATTTAGAAAATGAAAAAACTCGAAAGGCAGTTGTTAATCATCATGCAAAAATGAGTGAGTTTGATTTTTATAAATATTACTTGAAAGAGTTTGGCGTGGATTTTTTGACAAAAAAAGATAAACTAGATTTCGAAAAAATCTATGACCTGTTGCAATATGAAATCGTTACCCCTTTTGTTGGTGGTGGTGGTAGTCATCGTGATCAATTCACTTATGGATTGATAAAATTATTGGAATTACATTTCAAAACTCGATTAGGCTTTCATGAAAAATTAAATGAGAATCAGACTTTTTATTCTTTCACGAGCACTAAGCGAGCGCAAGCTTGGAGAATATATTTAACTAAAAATAATTTTGCCAAACCTAACAAATCTTTACCTCCTTCCTTTAATGATATCGTGACGAAGTAGTGAATAAATTTAATCGACCTGCCTAGTTAAGAGCATCGCAATTATATTAAGTAAGCCACTAAAGTCGGCTCGCAAATTGTCGTTCCAAAGTAATTTCATCTCATTTAACAAAACTCTAACATCTCATCCAGCAACTTCTGCACCTACCCATTAGTTATATTTTTAGAAAAAACTTTTACACCTTTACAATAGATTTTGTGTAGGAAGTTAATTCCGTCAAATTTGATATATTTGAATAAAATTATAAATCATAAAAAAGCATAAATATGAAAAAAGCATTGCAATTTTTAGTTCTCGTTGCGGTCTTGATGATTTCATTTACCCACGACGCAGAAGCTCAAAAAAGAAAAAGAAGTGGAGGAGTCGATGAATATTTCGATGACCGAGGATCCTTTGAAGATCGCCTTTGGTATGGAGCTGATATTACTTTGAATTTTTTCTCTGTTCCAGGAGGAAATGCATTTAATGCAGGTATTGCTCCGATGGTTGGCTATAAAATTACGGATGCCTTCTCAGTTGGTCCACGAATTGAAATTCTTTATCGTGGTGAAAGGTATGATATTGGTGGAGGACAAGATTTAAAGTTCAATAGTACTAATTATGGACTTGGGCTTTTTTCTAGATTAAAAGTTTTCAACCAATATTTTATTCATGCTGAATATCAGTCTTTGAATAATGAAATCGGAACTAGTGTTGATTTTAATACCAATACTATCCTTACCGCTCGAACTTGGGATGATCACTTTTACATTGGAGCCGGATATGGTGCTTCAGGAGGAGGAGTTGGTTTTCAAGTATCCATCTTATGGGATGTATTGCAAGAATTTACTTCTCGAAATCTTCCTATTCAATATCGAATGGGGATTAATTACAAGTTCTAAATTTAATGGTGAACGGTTAATTATTAACCGTTCACCATCATCAATTAACCTTTAAAATTTAAGGTTTACCCCAAGCAAATAATTCCTTCCTGCTTGCGGAAATAATCCAGTCAAATTATAAATTCCATCATCTCCATTTTCTACCCGAGCATAAGGATCATCCCCTCTCGCATCATACCCAGCAGATTTATATCGATAAGTCCATCCATTGTTCGAATACTTTGCATCAAAAACATTTCGAACTAAAAGAGTTATTCCTATCTCTTCTACCCATTTAGTTTTTATAGAATATCCAATTCTCAAGTCGCTGTAAAAGAAGGCATCAAGAGCTGTATTTTCATTAGAAGTATTGTCCAAAAATTGCTCCCCCACGTATTTTCCAGATAAAGAAATATTTAATTGTTGGTCATCATCTTTCTTAAAAACAGCATAATCTAAAGCTCCCATAAATATCATGTTAGGAGAAAAAGCTAAGTCCGTATTTTCGTGTTCTACTTCAAATTGGAGCGGCTCTAATTGATCTTCTGGCAATGAAAAATCCTGATACCAATAATCCCAATTATCGATATACTCCGTGAAGTTTCCAATTTTATTTTGGGAAAAAGTAGCATTCGCACTCAAGGTCAATCCAGTCATAATTTCGCGAGCAGCTTCAAGTTCAAGTCCAATCCGGTAACTATCATCTACATTTGTTCGTGTGTACTCTCCTACATCATTTACTTGACCAGTCAATACTAATTGATTTTCATATTGCATCCAATATCCATTGATCGCCCAAAGGGTATTTCTAAAATTTTGTCTAATGCCTAACTCAGTATTATAGAGTGTTTCGTGAGCAGGACGACTGGTTGGAGAAGATTCGGTATAGTCACTTCGATTAGGTTCTCGATTTCCAACAGCGAAGGAAGCATACACTTGAGTATTATTATACCACTCATAAGTCAGTCCAAATTTGGGATTGAAAAAATTCAAACTCTCATTGGCAGATAGTTGTGTTCCATTGGCATCCAATCCTATAAATTCATAATCAACTCTTCGAAATTGTAAATCTGCAAAACCATAGAGTTTATCAACCAATTGTGTAGTGATTTTTCCAAAAATATTAAAATCAGTTTTCTCCGCATCATTATCATAATAGCGATGACCTTGCTCTCCATTGCTCATGTATTGTGCCCAGATCACCTCCCCAAAATGTTTTCCTTGATAAATATTCCAACCTCCTCCTAGCGTAAAATCAAATTGAGCAGGCGAATATTGTAAGGCATAAGTAAATCCATAAAAATCATTATCCAACCATCGTCTTCGAATCAAATCAGTTGAAGTAATCGTATCATTTCCTAATTCAACATTCTCTAAACCATAATCAACCAAATCTTCTCCACCTTTATATTGCTCAAAAAAACCAGCACCTTTGGTATAATGCAACGCACCGCTCAAATTTAATTTACTATTGAACTGATGATTAATTAAAGCTTGATAGTGAGTTTGTCTATAATCATCGACTTCATTGTCATGAGGCGCTCCATTTGACTTTTCTGTACCCGAAGGATTGTACCTTCTCAAATCTCCATTATTCAATCGAATCCCTGTGGTATCAAAGATCAGAGGCTCATCTCCCACGAATTGAGCAGGCACTCCATTCCAAGCCTGATAAGTAACCTCATGACCTGAAAAAGTATTAAACCGAACGGAAGTTTTATCTGCGATATAGGCAGCTGACAAATAATAGGATTGCAAATCCACCTCTGCTCGATCAATAAATCCATCAGATTGAATCTGCGAAAGTCTTGCATCGAAAGTAAAATGATCTTTGATTAATCCACTTCCTACTTGAATATTATTTTTTAAAGTATTAAATGAACCAATTGAATTTGATACTTGCGCAAAAGCTTTTTCATGAACTTTTGAAGTATTCAAATTAATGGATGCACCGAAGGCACCTGCTCCGTTGGTGGAAGTTCCGACTCCTCTTTGAATTTGAATATTATCAACGCTTGAAGTAAAATCTGGCATATTCACCCAAAATACGCCCTGTGATTCTGAATCATTCAATGGAATTCCATTGATCGTTACATTGATTCGAGAAGGATCTGACCCACGCACTCGAATCCCGGTATAACCAATCCCAGTTCCTGCATCTGAACTCACTACCACCGAAGGAGTGTACTTTAATAGAAATGGAACATCTTGACCGAGATTATTTTTTTCCAATTCTTCTTTGCTAACATTGGTGTAGGTCATGGGAGTTTTTTTGCCTGCACGGGTAGCAGAAACGATCAATTCGTCAAACTCTATTTGTCGAGAGATATTAATATCCAAGTTTTTATCACCATTTACTTTTATGGCAATATTACGCTCTTCATACCCTCCGTAATTGACTCTCAAATTGTACGTTCCAGCGGGAACTTCATCAATCACATAATCACCTCCAATTTGAGAAGTAGTTCCCTTTTCTAATTCAACAACATAAATCGTTGCTCCAATTAATGATTCTCCCTCTGCGGTTACCTTCCCAGAAAGTATAAATTGGGAAAAACCAACAGTTGAAAATAACAACGTAATTACAAAAATGCAAAAACTGTTTTTAAATAAATTTTTCATAAAAAAATGTGTTTTACCTTTTTGCCTTTTTTGACAAAAAAGTTTGAAAAAAATCTTTTCGCACAGGGGTTTGTGCAAAAACTTTAATTTCAAAACACCATTGAAAAGCCAAATTTATCGGATGATAAATTTATATTTAAGAAAGGCTTATTTCCCTTCTCAGCATGATCTGAGCAGGTTCAATGGGTATAATCTCAGTCCCAAAATTAGGACACCCCAAACAAGATGGCGCAAAGGTAGGAATTTTGTTTTATTTTTTTTGCCGTTGACTTTTTATGACTATAAATATGACTTTTCACAGACTTATTTCAATTACGTGTTAAATGTAATTCAGCGAAAAATCATATTTACGGTCATAAAAAGTCTGTGACAAAATTAAATCTAACTTCCTGATTACCAGTTACTTCTATAAATTCTTTTTGATAAAATTTTAGTTCAGCAAGGTATCTTTTATAAAGGTCATTTCGGTCATTTGGATTTTCTCTTTGTTCGTCATATTCCCATGGAATATCTGTTCCACATAAAATATATATCGTATTTTTTTCCTTTTCTAATTCTTCTAAAATCCATGGATGACATTTCCCAAAACGATATTCTGACCAAATTTTCATGACCAACATACTGGTATCACAAAACAAATATTGATTGGATTTTTTATAAAAAAAAGATTCTAAGTCACGCTGACCTTTAGCTATTTTTAATAAATCATCCTCTCGATATGGACGTTTTAATCCCTCTAAATAAGTTCGTGCGAACTCTGGCACCCAAACGGTGTTATACTCTCGAGCTAGCTGTTTGGCAAGAGTCGATTTGCCTGTTGACTCTGGCCCGGTGAGAATTATTTTATTTATTTTTTTATCCACGGATAATTAACGAATTTTGTTTTTTATTTTTTGCCACAGACTTCTTCTGACTTAATTAAGACTTTTCACAGACTTGTTTTTGAAAGGTATTTTGAAAAAATAAAATTAATACTTCAATCAGCGAAAAGTCATCATTAAGTCCTAAAAAGTCAGCGGCAAAGAAATACAAGTTAGTTATTTTATAAAAATTTTATTAGAAATTGCATACCATAGAACCACATTATAATTGGAGAGATCGATACGAATCGGAACGAGATGAAAACTCCCCTTTTCATGGGAGAGAATATAGTGAATTTCAATATTCACAAAAAGTATATAATTATTATATCCATCCACAATGGGACAATTTTGGTTCGCCGACTTTGTACATGAAAATTTTATTTGCAGATTACGATGATGGTTTTGCCATTATTGAATTGATTGGAGAATGGAATGATGGAGTCACTAATGATATTATGTTTTTGAAAAGAGACGTAATAGATGCTTTGGCCTTACACGGTATTTCTAAATTCATTTTGATCTGCGAAAATGTTTTAAACTTTCATGGCTCTGATGATTGCTACTATGAAGAATGGCAAGAAGATGCGAGTGATGAAAAAGGTTGGATTTGTTTTATTAACTTGCTCCAACATGTGCAAGAAGAAATGGAAGAAACTCAAATTCAATTTTACGTAAACTTGGGTGGACGATTCAATGATGTCATTTGGCGACCACTTGCCCCAAAAGTAGTTTTTAAAATAGTTGAAAATTTAATTCATAACGAAGTTAAACAGCTCCGTTATTAAAAAATAGTGAGGAGCTATGAGTAATGAGTTTTTGACGATCAGTACTCATCATTTATCACTCATAGATCATCACCAAAAAACTCATTACTCAAAAAAAATATACATGCATAAATCAGGTTTTGTAAATATTATTGGCCGTCCGAATGTTGGGAAATCCACTTTGATGAATGCCTTGGTTGGTGAACGAATGTCGATCATTACGAATAAACCGCAAACAACTCGACATCGAATTATTGGAATTGTAAGCGAGGAAGAATATCAAGTGGTCTTTTCAGATACTCCTGGAGTGGTTCGTGATCCTGCGTACAAAATGCATGAAGCAATGAATCGATTTGTGGATACTACTTTCAAAGATGGCGATGTAATGTTGTTTTTGACTGAACCAAATGAACATTACACAGAAGATGATCCGATTATTCAGAAGTTGAGAAAAATGGAAGTCCCTGTTTTTTTAGTTATCAATAAAATTGATAAAGTAAACGATAAAGAGGTGATAGAATTGATTCAGCAATGGAACATGCTAGTGGATTTTACCGAAACAATTCCAATTTCAGCTTTGGAAAAAATAAATACGGAGAAACTTTTTGAAGTTATCTTAAGCTATTTGAAGGAAGGACCTGCATTTTATCCAAAGGATCAATTGACAGATAAACCTGAGCGTTTTTTTGTAAGTGAAATTATTCGAGAAAAAATTCTGCAACAATATCAACAAGAAATTCCCTACTCTGCTGAAGTTGTTATTGAAGCATTTAAAGAAACTCAAACCAATAGTGGCGACCCTTTGGTCAGAATTAGTGCAATTATTTATGTGTCTCGAAAAACACAAAAATCCATCATCATTGGAAAAGGTGGAACTGCTATCAAAAAATTAGGGTCGGCTGCACGGCGAGATATTGAAACATTTTTGGAAAGTAAAGTTTTCTTAGAGTTATTTGTCAAAGTGAAAGATAACTGGCGAGACGATGATCGATTTTTAAAACAGTTTGGCTATAATCAGTAATTTTCTCCAACTAAAATTAAGTTTAAAATAAAATATTATGCTTAGAAAAATTTACGCTTCGCTTTTTATTCTCCTTTTTTCTACTTCATTTTGTTTTTCTCAACAATTGATCAATGGAACAATTTCACATGATGGAGAAACTAGAGAGTATTCTGTTTTCCTTCCGACTGGTTATCAACCTGGAGAAAGTTTACCAATGGTTTTCAACCTTCATGGGTTTGGATCAAATGTTACGGAACAAATTTTTTATTCAGCCTTAAACGGAATAGCTCAAGCGGAAAACTTTATCGTGGTCACTCCTCAAGGATTAGTAAGAACTACCTCTGTTGGTCAGACTGGTACTCATTGGAATGCTTACTTTGGAACGGATGTAGATGATGTTGGTTTTTTGAGTTTATTGATCGATAAAACGTACACAGATTATAATATTGACTTGGCAAGAGTCTATTCTACAGGAATGTCGAATGGAGGATATATGAGTTATCGTTTGGCTTGTGAATTATCTGATCGAATAGCTGCCATTGCTTCGGTTGCCGGAGGAGTTTTTAATGAACAACTGAATAATTGTAGTCCATCAAGATCAGTTCCTGTAATGCAAATCCATGGGACAAACGATGGGATTGTTAATTATGAAGGGATTCCTCTTTTTGCCCCTTCCATTCCCGATTTGGTTAACTTTTGGGTCAACCATAATAATTGTTCAACTCCTGCGGACACGATTGAAATTGCCGATATTGATATGATGGATAATTCTACTGTGGAAAAATTAGAATATAAAAATGGCGATGATGACTCGGAAGTTTGGTTTTACATTGTTGACAACGGAGGACATACTTGGCCTGATGCATTGATTGATTTGCCAGGAGAAGTAACCAATCATGACTTTAATGCTTCGCAACATATTTGGGATTTTTTCAGCCAATTTGAGCATCCTAATCCAGCGGAAGGAACGATAATTTTATCTAACAAAAACATCTTTGTCGAAAATGTAAAAGTAGTAGCACTTCCGATCAGTCAAGAGCTTAAAGTTAACTCTGATCAAAATGACATTTTAAATGTTCGAGTTTTTGATCTTTTGGGAAAAATTGTATTTGAGATAAATTCATCAGTACCACAGCAAGAAATGCTGTTGGAAGTAGGGAAAATTCAGCATGGAATTTATGTAGCAACGGTGGAGACAACTTCTGGAATTTTTACAACTAAGGTTTTATTTTAGATGAATATTTATAATCAAAAAAGAAGGAGCTAATTCGTATGAATTAGCTCCTTCTTTTTTTTCCTTTTTTCCAAAAATATTAAAAATAACGAGGCGTTACCACCCGTTTATCTTGGAAATAAAAATCATATCCCAACATTATTTCAAATGATCCTTTATTGTAATTTCTCAGTTCAGTCAACGTGAAATCATAAGCTAGCCCAACTCGAACTCCTTTATTCAAATAAAACATTGCCCATAAATCTGCAGAATCAACAGAACTCGTTTTTCCAATAATGGCTTCAAAAGAGGATCGAAAAGAAGCTCCAACCCACAGCGATTGATAAAACAATAATGATAAGTCAATATCAAATTCTGTGGGTGCACCAACTGGTTTTTGGTTATTTGAGTTTGAAGTAAAATCTCCAAAAAGTCCGACACTTTTAATCAACAAGGATGGTTTAAAAACCAAACTTTCTCCTCGAATTGGAATCGCCATTCCTGTAGTAAAATAATAATGTCGATACAATTGTGCCCAACGAGTAGTCGAGACATCTTCGCTCCGTAAGTCTGTTTTGATTAAATGAGGAACAGAAACACCTACATAGAATTTATCTGAATAATAATATACACCTACACCAAAGTTAGGTGCCCAAAGATTAATATCTTCTCTAAATGACACGTCACTTGACTGTGGATCTTTATAATTTAATTCACCAAAATCAGTTCGGTAATTCATAAAACTGGCCTGCAATCCTAACGATACTTTTCCTTTTCCAAAAGGCACTCGGTAAGCATAACTCAAACTTCCAACCGTAGAACCTGTCACTCCAATTTTATCATTACTAATATTTAATCCAAATCCCACTCTCTCTTTGAATGGAGTATGGATTGACAAAGTTTGGGTTGTTGGCGCCCCTTCTAAACCTAGCCATTGATCTCGATAAAGTGCAACCATCGAAAGGTGTTCTTTACTTCCTGCATACCCTGGATTAAAGTTCAATGAATTGAACATATACTTGGTAAACATTGCGTCTTGCTGCGCATGAATATTATTGGAAATAAAAAAAAGGAGTAAAAGGATTGGTAGATATTTTTTCATTTTATCGAGTGTGTATTTACAATTAAGTTATGTTATAGGCCAAGTATTAAACATTATGGAAAACAAAAATTGACGACTCATTTGTATAAGTGACAATCAAATCAATATTTTTCTGCATTTATAAAATGCTATTAACCAGATGTTTAAATATTTTTTTTATAAAAAAGAGGGGAAAAGTAGGGAAATCTATCAACTAATAAATGAGGGGAGAAAATTATTTGAGACTTGAATTGAACGATTTTTTACTGTAATGAGGGATCTAGCGGCTTAGTTCCAAAAATCATACCCGTAATTGAATGTACAAACATTAGTTTTCTTATTTGAACTAATATGGTCTTTTAATGATGGGAATAACGAGCCAGACCCCCCTAACTCAAAATCCCCACCATAAAAGACTTTTCTTAACCTAAGGTGAATATTCGATGTTTTTTTCTATCTCCTAATTTGTAACCATCCCGTATATTTAGCTCCTTCACCATCATCAATGATGTAAAAATAAGTACCGTCAGGTAGGTCCTTGCCTTCAAATGTTCCTATCCAAGGATCATTATTAGTATAACCTTCTTTGAAATAAACCCGATTTCCCCAACGATTAAAAATACTCACCACATTATTAGGGAAATTGGCAATGCCTTGGATTTCTAGGGTTTCATTCACTCCATCATTATTTGGAGAGAAACCATTGAATACAAATATTTCATCACAAAGGACTTCAATGGTCACCGTGGCAGTATCGGAGATAGTTCCATTAGAAATAAAATAGGTGAAGGAATCGACATCCCCACAGAAACCAGCCTCGGCCAAATAGGTAAACGAGCCATCTGGGTTACTTACCAATGTTCCGTGACTTACCCCTGTGATAATTCCAAATATTAACGCATTAGGATCAAAAATATCATTGGCAAAAATGTCAATGGTAACTGGATTAATGGTATAAGTGATGGTATCATCATCAACTGCTATAATGGTGTCAAGTGGATTGATGACCGTCAAAATATAAATCGTAGTATCACAAATACCTAGGTCATCACAAATAACTATACAAGCGGTATCGGTACCTATGGTGAGAGGAGTATAATCTATACAAAAGGTAGAATCGACTACTTCAAATTCAACATTGGTTCCTGAGAGGGAATCACAAATATTGGTAATGCTATTGACTACTCCATAAAGTTGAGTTGTATCTGGACAGAATGTTCCTGATTGAGAAATCGTCGTGGTGTCATAAACAGTTATCAATTCAGGTTGGGTAACATCAATTAAGAAAATGGTAGTATCACAAACTCCAAAAGTATCGCAGATCACAATGCAAGCAGTATCCAAACCTCCAATATTGAATGCCATCACTTCGATACAATTCGGTTCAATAATGATTACATCGGCAAACGTCCCAGAAGAATTTTCGCAATAATTATAAATCGTATCTATCGGAGCTAAAAATGCTGAAGTGTCGATGCAGAATGTTTCTACACAATTAATCAAAACTCCCAACGGAATCGTATCGCCTGAAAGTACTTGCGGAATCACTTGAATCACAATACCAGCCGTATCTATCGTTCCATCTGAATAGGTAAAAACCATACAGAAAGTATCTAACCCGATGACGGTTCCGGTGTATTCAATGCAATTTGTATTTGGAATAAAACCAAAATCTGAAACATTTCCATCAGAAAATTCTGGACAAAGATTTATTGCACTTACAATCGTGTCAGTTAGATTAAAACAGAAGGTATCAGTCTGGGTAACCATCACTTGCAGCAATGTATCAATTCCTCCAGTTACCACCTCACAGTCAACCGTAATATTTAAAGTATCAGTACATCCCGAAACCGTATTAATCAAAATGATTTCATGGAAACCAGTATCCAACTCAATTGCTGAGGCGAAAGTCAAAACCACATAATCAGGTTCGAGCAATGCAATTGCACCTGTGTTGATTTGAGTGATTTCCATTTCTCCATAATTTTGCCCAGGAGTTCCTCCGCAAATAGTTTGTGAGTTAGCGTCAAGCACCCAATTTCCAGTCGGATCCCAACCATTCATTAAATTGAGCAATTCTTGTAGTGTATTAAAATTAGAAGCAAATGTAATTCCTCCAACAGCCCAAGAATCAATGGAATATGGCCCTGCTAGCCCTTGGTCAGGCAAAGCTGAAACTAAATAGCAGGTAGATAAAGTATCAAAGCCACATCCTTTTCGAATACCTCCATAGGTAGTGCCATTGTCTAGAACTTCGTAATTGAATAAAAATTCTTGGAAAGGAATATCTAAACATAAATCAGTTACATCATTACAATCAAGACCAACTATCGTTGAAGGCCCACTATAAACATCCGGACAATCATCACAAATCACATTGGCTATCAATGTATCCGTACAACCAGTAACTAAATCTGTAATAATTAATTCATGAAAACCAGTATCCAAAGAAAGTAATGTTCCATTGGGAATTTGATTTAAATCTACATCAAGATTTGTGGTTGCGCCGGTACCAATTTGAATCAAATTCAATGTTCCATAATTCGTCCCGGGGGCTCCACCTACGATTATGGAACCATCTAGAATCCAATTTCCATTGGGATCCCAAACATTCATTGAGTCAACTAATTGCATCACATCCTGAAATGAATTAATTGTAAATGTATTGTTATCAACATTCCATGAGGTCAAGCTATATGGCCCATTTGGAGCTATAGCGATGAAGGCAGCCAATGAATAAAAGTAGGTCGTATCAAAATTACACCCTTGCATTCCTATATTAATCGGTTGCCCATTATCGGTTAGGTTAAAACTCTGTATTTGAGCAAGCTCTATTTCTAAACAATAATCAGCTCCTGCCACACAATCATCTGTAACTAAAGTAATCGAATCTTCCGCAATAATATTTTCAGTCGTGTCACATACGGGAATAACCGAAACAATAATACAAGTGGTATCAACAAGATTACTAAAATTCGCTAAAACACAAATCGTATCTACCGAAATCCCCGCAGAATCATTTGCCGTATAAACCAAACATCCATTACCTCCTAAAGTCCAATTTCCAAAAATCGAACTTCCACTCACGCCTCCACTCAACAATGAATAGGTCGTCAAAGAATCTACAAAACAAGAATCTAAAACCACACAAAATGAATCAACTGAATTCACTAAAATGGAAATATTTTCCTCACTTGACATTGGACACATATCAGGTATACAATCATCTTGAATTAAAATATTCTCGGCAACTGCGGAACATCCATTTTGATCAGTTACGGTTAAGGAATAAAGTCCAGGTGAAAGGTCAAATCTATTTTGTGGATCACTTGCATTAGGTAAATCTGCCCAATCAAAAAGTAAAAATCCAGTTCCTCCAAAAGCAATCGTTGAAATCCCTCCAAGGTCATTGCAAGTTGCATCTGTCACTTGAAGATTGATCTCAATTTGTTCAGGATCTAAAACTTCAAAGCAACCTTCGCCTGCCAAACAACCGTTTCCATCCATCACTACAACGCAGTAATTCCCTGGCGCTAATTGCCCATTAGTCAAAGTATTTCCATTGACATCTAAAATCATTTCAGTAGCCGGCATTACAAATCCAGCATCAAGCGAAACCATATATTGAACCACTCCATCTGTATCTCCAGCACAGGTTACAAAGACCTCATTATTAGTATTTGAAATAGTTACTGTAGCGCCTGCCACGTTATCTAAAAGTGTAAATGATACAGAATCAATACAAGCATTCGGACCATTATCAACGACAACAACGGTGTACACTCCTGCAAAAAGATCATTTCTACTCGCTATATCCAAACTAGAATTATCACTCCATATATAAGTATAATCTGTACTTCCACCGGTCACGATAATATCTACCGAACCATTATCTGTTTGACAATCAGGTTGTTGTAGCACATCAACTTGAATATTCAATGATGGAATAGACTCAATAAAAATTTCATAAATATTTATACAATTAGTTGCTGGATCAGTTACCGTTACAATATTTATCCCAGGTGCCAAATCCGTTCGAATGGCTCCGCTTGTTCCATCACTCCAATCAAATAAATTGGTTTGAGGTTGCAAGACGGCTGTTCCATTATTCGCATTACAACTTGTAGGTGTTTGAGAAAAAACACTTAAATCTGGGCCATCTACATTTCCAATAATTAATGAATCAACGATAAAACAGTTAGGATTCATCTCATCCGTAACTGTAAATTGATACGCTCCAGCTTCCAACCCAATATTTGAATTTATAATGCTTGAACCAGAAGACCATTGAAAATTATAGGAACTTGAGCCAACTACATTGACCGTTGCACTTCCATCTGCATTTCCACAGGAGGCCTCAATGGTAACTATATTTTGGATTTGTGGTAATTCGCAATCAACACAATTTACTAAAGTAATTGGAGCACCATTGACATTTAGCGAAGCGCAAATTGTTCCTCCTCCTTGAAGTAAATCTGCATTCAAATCCAAAGCATTTGAATAACTTGTAGGATCCAAAGTATTCGGATCAAAAACCATTGAATGAATCGTATAGTCGCCCAAAGCATTTACTTGAAATTCTCCAGAAATACCCGTTTGTAAAATATCCAAACCTGAACCAAATGTCAAAATGAATAATTTTTGATATCCCGCAGGAATACCAAATGGTCCATTTTGCGAAGCTGAAATCACCATTGGCAATCCATCAAAACAAATATTTGTAGAATCAGCACTCAGTAATGCAGCATCTGCCAAACAGTTTATACAACCATCAGCAACTACAATATTATCCATTACAGCGATGCAATTATTATCATCCACTACGGTCACTCCATAAGTGCCAGTCGATAAATCAAATCTATTTTGAGGATCATTATTTCCAACCAAATCCGCCCAGTCATAAACATAAGAACCACTTCCTCCAGAAGCAATCAAGTTAACTGAACCACCTTGTGCACAAGTTGTTGGAAAAACCGCAACATCAATAATTATTGGTTCAGGTGCTCCTACCGTAAAACAGTCACTTCCTGCCACACAGCCATTTCCATCAGTTACTTGAATACAATAATCTCCAGCTGGTAAAGAACCATTTAGATAAATGTTTCCTGCTCCATCTAAGATTTGGTCAGTTGCTGGTAAAACAAAACCAGCATCAGTTGTCACATCAAATTGAACAGCTCCATTCGCATCGCCAGGGCAACTAACATCATCAATATTTTGAATGGTGATCGTTGCTGTTTCAGCAACATTTTCAAGCAAAGTAAATGTCGTAATTGTTTCACAACCACTCGGGCCACTATCAGTAACTGTTACCGAAATTGTTCCTCCTGGTAAATCTGTTCGAATCGCATTATTTGTTGAGTTAGGATCACTCCATTGGAAAGTGTAATTAGGAAATCCACTCCCACCGGTCACTTGCAAAACTACTACCCCATTCGCCAATCCACAAGCAGGATTATTATTGACAATTGGATTTACGATCAAAAGATTATCCGCTATAATTTCTACTTCAAGTATGTTTGTACAACCAGTTGCAGGATCAGTTACTGTAACTCCACAAACTCCACTTACCAAATCATTTCTCACCGAACCCGTTCCTCCATCACACCATGTATAATCAAAATTCGCAGGTGATAGCTGAGCTGTTCCATTATTACTTTGGCAACTAGTTGGTGAAGTAGAAATAATACTCGCTTGTGGTCCATCAGCATTAGTGATGGAAAAATTCTCCACCACAAAACAAGTGGCATCATTTACATCAGTAATCGTAACCGAATAAGTTCCTGACGCTAAATCAGTAGCTACATTTCCATTTGCAGTTCCCGCAGAAAAATCAAAGGTAAAATTAGCATTTCCGCCAACCACATTTATTGTTGAACTTCCTGTTGATTCATTACAGTTTGATGCTGTTTTTACAATATTCAAAATCTGCGGTGGAGTCGTACAATTAAGTGGATTACATTCAGTAACTGAAATCGTTGCTCCCGTCAAATCCAAAGAAGCACAAATATTTCCACCACCTTGAATCAATAAACCATTCACAGTTTGTGCTAAAGTTGTACCTAAAATAACAGTACCTAAATCCAATGTATTTGGATCATAAACCAAAGTATGAATAGTAAATGATCCAGGATTCGTCACCGTAAATTCAGGCTCATTTTCTACCGCTTGAATTACTCCAAACTCTGTCAAAACATAAACAACTTCATAACCACTTGGAACAAATGCATTTGCTTGAGGCGTAGCTGAAATCAATGCACTTCCATTATCTAAACAAGCAGAACTAGCATCAGCTACAAGCGTTCCTGCATCCGCTGTACATAAAGGTGGATTGATACAATCATCATCAACAGTTATGTTTGCAGAAGCAGAACATCCATTCCCATCTGTGGCAGTTATAGAAAAGTTTCCAGCTAGTAAACCAGTTCGATTCGAAGGGTCATTGGTCCCAACCAAATCTGACCAATCATAAGTAAAATTATTATTTCCGCCTACGGCAAAAACTGAAATAGAACCAGTTTGATTACAAGTTTGGTTGACCACCGAAATATCAATGAGAATAGGATCAGGCTGAGTAACTTCAAAGCAATTCTCTCCAGCTAAACACCCATTTCCATCATAAATTAAAATACAATATTCTCCAGAACTTAGTCCACCATTCGTAAAAGTATTACCTGCTGCATCGCGAATTATTTCTGTAGAAGGCTGTACAAATCCACCAGAAGGAACAACAGAATAATTGACAAAACCATTATCATCTCCAGAACAATTCAAAGTAACATTCGAATTAATATTTACCGTAGCTCCCGAGACAGCATTAGTCACCGAAAAGGTTTCCACCGTTGAACATCCGTCATTCACATCAGTAACCGTAACCACATAAATTCCAGCAGTTAATCCAAATCGATCAGCACTATCACCTCCATCATTCCATGCATAGTTATAATTTCCACTTCCACCTATCGCAGAAATCGAAACAATTCCATCACCTAATCCACAATTGGGTTGATTGACAATATCTACTTGAACAACCAAATTATTTATTTCTTCTATTTCCACCTCAATTACATCAAAACATCCAGTCCCCGGATCAGAAACTGTTACGGCACAAAAACCTGCTGCCAAATCATTTCGAGCAAATCCAGTTCCACCATCACACCAATCATAATTTAAGTTGGTAGGAGAAAATGTAGCCGTCCCATTCGCAATTCCGCAACTTGCAAGAGAGGAAGAAGTAAGTAAGGTATTGGGGCCATCCACATTTCCGATCACAAATTGTTCAATTGAAAAACAACTTGAATCATTTTCATTGGAGATCGTAACACTATAATTTCCAGCACCTAAGTTGGAGGCTCCATTAGTTGAACTAACTGAAGGAAACCATTGATAATTATAATCATCATTATTCCCAATCATTTCTATAATGACTGAACCTGTTGCATTTTCACAATTCGATTCAAAGACAATCACATTCTCAACCATTGGGATAGTTGGACATTGGCAAATTTCATTAACTGTTACACTAATTTCACCTGTACAACCTGAACTCTGAGAAACAGTTACGGTATAAGTTCCATTCGCTAAGTCATTCCGCTCATTTCCCATAAAACCATCAAACCACTCAAACGAGTTGGAAGGTGGAGCCAAAATCACCTGTCCATCCTCCGCATCACAACTTTCTGGCGAGGAAGTCACTAAAAACCCAATAGCTTTTTCAACCAAAGTAGTAGCGCCCACTAAATCTAATGAACCACAAATAGCTCCTCCACCTTGCTCCAATTGAATATTTACATCCTGTAAGGTGGTAGTATTTACAATAATTGAATTGAAATCAAAAGTGGTAGGATCGTAAACAAAAGGATGAATAATATAAACTCCTTGAACAAAAACATTAAATGAAGGTATTCCTCCGTTTTGAACAATTAAATTATTAGCTCCAGTAGTTAAAAAATAAGAAACCAAATAATTAGGAGGAACAATCATATTTCCATCTGGAGTAGCAGTAATCGTAGTAAATGTTCCTGAAATACAAATGACTTCTTCATCTGGAGTAATTGTGCCCGCCTCTGCAGTACACATAGTTACTAAGGAAGTTTCATTTTCTAAACTCCAAAGACAGCTTGAACTACGATCATTTGACTTAGAAAAAACTTGGGAGCCGCCTACTGTAATAAATAGCAAAAGCAATAAATAACTCAATAGATTATTCATTGCTCTAACCTGTAAGTAGGGCTTGTGTAACATTCGTCTCATAGAAATAGAGTGTAAGTAATGGTGTTTGTTTAATAAAAAATCCACTTTATAGCGTCACAACTACCTGTGATTTATTATGAATCTTAATTTTTGAAAAAATCGGCTGGATCAACATTGAATTCGGGTGCAAAAATCAAGCCATTTTTTAAGATTTTCTTAACATTCTTGATTTTTAATATTTTTAAAAATCATTCATAATCAATACTTTATGAATGATCTTTTGGAAAAGAAATGTAACTAAGTGATTATTAATTACCTTTTTTAATTTAAAAAATCGTGACAGAGTATTTTATTTCCTTTGCAAAAACGGATGTTTTAAATGTAGAAAATTACAATTTTTCTATATGATTTTATCTCATACTTGATCATTTTTAGAAAAATAACCCATTCAGGGTAGTTGTTACATTATAAAAAACTGTCACAAATATGTTTTTTTAAAATATTAAAAATCCGAGTTAGCTTTAACTCAATTTTCATCCATTTTGACCTTTAACTAGGTTTTATCTCATTATTCAAAATCATACTCATCCAAATCCTCAGTAGGTCTATTTCTTAAAGCTCCATCTCAAAATCGTTTGCTCTAAAATTTTTATCATCAATTAAAAATAAAATTCACAAACCCTAAATAAAAAAAACATAAATACCTGATTATCAGTTATTTAAAAATATAAAAAACTCAATTAAAATGTACAAACGACCTATTGTGTCATTTTTATTAACAAAAATAATTCGGAATTTCACCATCATAACAATAG
>CAYGRM010000079.1:0-20833 GCA_964352225.1 uncultured Saprospiraceae bacterium
TATCTGTGAAAATCTGAGTAATCTGTGGTGAATAAAAATTTTATAAATATGAATGTCCCCAAGTTAATAAGTTCGTTCAAATAATAGGTAGCGACATAATTCAAAACAGTCTCTTAGGATAAAATAGAAAATAACAGAGAGCTGTTAGCAATAGAAATGCTAACAGCTCTTTTTAGATCATGAATAAAGGTTTTGGCGGATTTATAAAAAAAAATAGTCATTTCTCTCTCTTTTTGGCCAGCTAAAGCAGCAGAGGACTACGTGTTCTTTTGATGTATAAATGACACAAACCTTTCTCGATTTAAGCATTTAAAACTTTATCTTTGTGCGCTTTTTATTGCGAGGATTCGCATCACTTTTCAAATCAAAAAGAGATAATGAGATTTAGATTTTTTTCAATTCCTATGTTGGTTGGTATATTTTTATTTTTTGCTAATCATTCAGTAGGACAGACTGGGACCGTTCGGGGGAATATTTTTGATGGTGATTCGGGAGAACCGATTATTTCTGGAACCGTTCGGTTATCAGGAACAGACATTGGAACGACTACAGACCTTGATGGATTTTTTGCTTTTGGAAGTGTTCCGGTGGGAGAATATCAACTGGTAGTAACTTATATCGGATATGATAGTTTGAGTGTGAAAGTGGATGTCAAAAAAAATGAGATTAATTATCAACGGTTAGAATTAAAAGAAGGAGGAGTTGCTTTGTCAGAAGTGACTGTTTCGGGAGCACGCGAAGAGTCTAGGTCAGAGGTTAAAGTTTCAGCAGTTCGAATTTCCACTAGAGAAATTAAAGCTTTGCCTTCCACGGGAGGAGAACCAGATATTGCTCAATATTTAGCGGTTTTGCCGGGAGTCGTTTTTTCGGGAGACCAAGGAGGACAATTGTATATTCGAGGAGGATCTCCTATCCAAAATAAAATTCTTTTGGATGGTTTGACGATTTATAAACCGTTTCACTCGATTGGGTTTTTCTCAGTTTTTGAGACGGAAGCGATCCGGAGTGTAGATGTTTATACCGGTGGATTCAATGCCGAATATGGAGGAAGAATCTCAGCAATCGTTGATATCAAAACCAGAGAAGGAAATAAAAAACGCTGGGGAGGAACTGCATCAGCAAGTCCATTTATGGGAAAAGTTCTATTGGAAGGGCCATTGAAACCTGTAAACGAAGACACCGGCAACAGTACATCTTTACTTTTAACCGCAAAGCATTCTTACCTCGATCAAACTTCTACCACATTTTATGAATATGCGGTGCAAGATTCTTCTAATTCCTTACCATTTAGTTTTACTGATGTTTATGGAAAAATGTCCTTCGTATTTGGAGGAGGAAGTAAAATGAATTTGTTTGGATTTAACTTTAATGATAAAGTAGTTTATGAAGGTTTGGCCACTTTAGATTGGCAAACTACGGGAGGTGGAGCCAACTTTAGGCTAGTTCCTCCAGCATCTAATTTAATTATTGATGGAATTGTGGGGGGATCAAGGTACGATATTACGCTTGAAGAAGAAATTGACAAACCTCGACGGAGTAGTATCACTAGTTATACGGTTGGATTTAACTTCACTTATTTTGGAAAAAATAATGAGGTGAAATACGGATTTAATTTTACAGGATTAAATACCGATTTTGAGTTTACCAATTTGTTTGGCCGAAAGTTTGAGCAGCAAAGTTTTGTGGCAGAAGCGGCTGCATTTGTGAAATACAAACAAATATTTGGAAAGTTAATTATCGAGCCGAGTGTTCGTTTTCAATATTATATTGCTGACTTACCTGATTTAGAAATTGAACCTCGCCTTGGGTTAAAATACAATGCAACAGATTTTTTAAGATTTAAATTTGCGGCTGGATTGTATTCTCAAAACTTATTGACTTCGGTGAATGAGAGAGACGTTGTTAATTTATTTGTGGGATTCTTGACTGGGCCAGATGAAAATCTCTTCAAGCCAGGTTCAACAGAGAGAGTTGATCACCGATTGCAAAAAGCGACTCATGCAATTATTGGTGCAGAGGTTGATGTCACCAAAAAAATTCAGATCAACGTAGAAGGTTATTTGAAAAAATTCAATCAGCTAATCAATATCAATCGAAATAAATTAGAATTGACGGATCCTGATTATATTACTGAAACAGGAGAAGCATATGGAGTTGATTTTTTAATAAAATATAATACGAAAAATTTATACCTCTATGGAACTTACTCTTTAGGATTTGTAAATAGAGATGATGGAGAGCAAGTTTATCCTACTATTTTTGATCGTCGTCACAATGTCAATATGTTGGCGACCTATAATTTTGGAGCAGCAGGAGAATGGGAAGCAAGTGCGAGATGGAACATGGGATCAGGTTTTCCATTCACTCAAACGCAAGGATTTTATGAATATGAATTATTTGAGCAAGGATCAAGCACAGATTTTTTAACGAACAATCCTGATTTGGGAATTATATATTCGGAAGATAGAAACGGAGGAAGATTACCTTATTTTCATCGTTTAGATATTTCATTGAAAAGAACTTTTGAGTTTACTAAATACACTAAACTTGAAGCGATTGCTAGTGTAACTAATGCTTACAATCGAAATAATATCTTTTATGTTGACCGAGTTACGACAAATAGAGTTGATCAATTACCTATTCTTCCTAGTTTAAGTTTGATTTTTAGCTTTTAATATTGGAACTTTAGATGATTGAATGATTCTTCTATAATAATAGAATTTCCAGAACTCAAAGTTCTGGAAATTCTCGTTTTCGATCACCTAGCCTAATATCAACTAAAATCCTTGCATATGAAAAATAAACTTTTACTTATTCTCGCCTTCCTTTTTTCCCAAAATATACTTATTCAAGCGCAGACTGACGAAATCTTACCTCGTGGTTTTTCGAAAGAAGAATTGCTCGAAATGTCTAATAATCAATTCCAACCACCTAATGGAACTAATTTTTCTGATCCTCCTCCTCCAGGTGAAGTTCGAACTATGGCTGAGTGGGAGGAATTGCAAGGTTTGGCGATTGCTTGGACAGGAAGCTCGGCTACCAAAGATATATTAGAGGATATTATTCGACACGCAAAGGAGGAAGTAGAAGTTTATATTGTGTGCTCTAGTTCAGCACTTGTTATTAATCAGCTAGCTTCTGATATAAATTTAGATAATATAACTTTTGTAGAAACTCCTTTCAATAGTATTTGGATTAGAGATTATGGTCCAAATACAGTTTATCTTAATGATGTGGAATCACCCTACTTGATTGATTGGATTTATAATAGAAATCGGCCAGCAGATGACACGATTGTTCCACCCGCAATAGCAACTATTTTAGATATACCTATTTATGAGACTAGAGATTGCGACAATGAATTAGATTTAGTACATACTGGTGGGAATTTTATGAATGATGGCATGGGGAGAGCTTTTTCTTCTAAATTAGTTCTAGATGAAAATTCATTTCCAGGCAATCAATTTGGTTGTACTTTTCAATCTGAAGATGATGTGCTTTCAATTATGAATATGTTTATGGGCATAGATGAATATGTACTCATGGAAAATTTGATTTGGGATCCTATTGACCATATTGATATGCATATGAAATTGCTAGATGAGGAAACATTGTTAGTTGGTGAATATCCAGCAGGAACTGCCGATGGACCTCAAATAGAAGCTAACCTCCAATTTATTTTGGATAATTTTATGACTCCTTACGGAAGACCTTATGATGTGGTTAGAGTTCCAATGCCCCCTGATAATGGTTATTACCCTGATGATGTTCCTTCAGGAGATTATCGAACTTATGCCAACGCAGTTTTTGTCAATAAAACAGTTCTATTGCCAACGTATGAAGAGCAATATGATACCACAGCAATTAGAATTTGGGAGGAAGCATTACCTGGATATAAAATCAAAGGCATAAATAGCAATGCAATTATTGGTTTAAATGGAGCGATTCATTGTATTACAAAAGAGATTGGAGTAAAAGAACCACTATTAATAAACCATTCAAAAGTTCGAGAAGGATGCATGGAACAAGATCAAGTGGTCGAAGCAACGGTTCAACATAAAACTGGAATTTCAGAGGTAACTTTGTTTTATTCTACAGATACTTCAGCTGCTTATCAAACTTTAGCAATGACCAATACTTCTGGAAATACTTGGAGTGCAATGATTCCTGCCACAAATACAGAGACTGAATTATTTTACTACATACAAGCTACCGCAAATGACGGAAAGCAAATCAACCGACCAATGGTCGCTCCGCAAGGTTATTTTCATTATGATGTAATTGATTGTACGGTGGCAACGGAAGATCTAGAAATAGGAGTAAGTTTGGAAAATATTTATCCAAATCCGGCTTCGGCAATTACAGTAATTCCTGTGACAACTACGAAAAGTTTGGAAGCAGAAATATTGGTAACAGATATTTTAGGACGAACAATGGAAACTGTTTTTTCTGGAAAAATACCAGTTGGTGAGAATAATTATTTTATTCATGCTAATAATTATGCAGCAGGAACTTACTTTATTAATCTAAGAACTGAGGATAAAATTTTTGTTCAAAAATTAATCATCCAATAAATTTTAGCCTAAAAGGAAGTTTTTAATTTTTTGAAAACAGAAGCCACCAACTCAACTGAGTTGGTGGCTTCTGTTTTTTTATTCTTAATAAAGAATAGGTTCTAAATGAATTCATTTGGTCAGTTATAAATAGTTATTGAGTTATTGGTTCTCAAGTTATTTCCAAAATGGTACTTCTATAAATTGTAAGACTAATAACTCATTAACCAATAACTTTATAACCAAATGAAATCATCTAGAACCAAAGAATAATACATGTGATTAATGAACATCAATTTTTATTGAAATGTACCATTAATTTTAAAACTAAATCATCTTCAATCGCTTAGCCACGTCCTCTTTCAATCGGCGAGAGATAGGAATCTGGTGAGAACCTATTTTTAGAAATTCGAGATGATCACTAATAGATTCTATTTTTAAGAGATTGACGACAAAGGAACGATGTACTCTCAAAAAATAATCGACAGGTAATTGAACTTCAATATTTCGAAGTGGAACAGAAAGTAAAAACGATTGCTCATCAGTTTTTAATTTACAGTAATTTCGGTCTGCTTCAGCAAACTGAATTTCGGAAAAATTAACCTTAACCATTTGGTTCTTATGCCGAATAAAAAACCTATCTTCCATGTAAGACACATGATCGTTATCATCCTTTTCTAATCCCGATTCTTCTTGTAGGTGAATGTGATTTAGTGCCAATTTTAAAGTGCGTTCCAGTTCTGATATTCGAAAGGGTTTCGCTACAAAAGCAAGGGGCTTGGCCTCTAGTGCCCGTTGAAAAGTAGCATCGTCGGTATTTGAAGTAAGGAAAATAACTGGAATCTGACTCGTATTTAAAATTTGTGTGGCAGCCTCGATTCCGTCTATCTTTCCCGCCAGAATCACATCCATCAAAATAATATTCGGACGATTAGCTGCTAGAGTTTCAAGGGCTGTTTCTGCTTTAGTATGAATAGCAATGATATCATAACCCAATTTTGTTAATTGCAAGGAAAGATCAGCAGCAATAATCATCTCATCTTCAATGATGAGTATTTTTACTTTTTGTTTGGATTCCATTCAGAAAATAGTTTAGTGTTAAATAGTTCGACTATTAAGATAGATAATATAATTGAGAAAAATGTATGTGAATAATATTGCAAATATAACGTCCTTCTAAATTAATGAGATAACTTATTTTCTCTAAGCGGCATTATTTATTTATAATTGAACTAGATGTATTATATTAAATTAAACCCACCAATCTAAACTTCTTCTTCTTTCCGTTTGCCCCACCATTCCTTACCTCTTGGATACTGAATCCTACCGCTTGGAAGGTATCTCTAATTCTATTTCTAATTCCAATTACCTTGCTTTTATGCTATTTGACAAAGTAAACAATTGTTCCTATTAAATTGCAAAGACTAACTAAACATTTGTTCTGAAAATGTCGGAAGATAATAAGTCTAGTACTAAACATTCTAAATCAATTACAAATGATTAAACCGCTATCACCTAAAATACTAATCGTAGAAAACCAAATGGTTATAGCCGCTGATATATTCTTACAATGCACAAAACTGGGGTATCAAGTAATCGGGATCAATTCCCGAGTCGAAGATGCTCTAAAAACCATTGAAGTCAATCGGCCAGATATTGTTTTAATGAACATCGGAATGAAGGAAAAAACGAATGGATTAATAGCTGCCAGAATTATTTTAGGCAGCTTCCAAATTCCAGTTATCCTTATTAGTTCTTTCACAGATCAGAACACCTTTAAACAAATTATTGAGGTTAAGCCGTATGCCTTTATTAGCAAGCCTTTTGAAAAAAAAGATTTACAGCGAGGCATCGAGACGGCTCTTTTTCGAATGGCTGCTGAAGGATTAATGGGGTGAATTCATAAGGGGGATTTGAAAAAACCATCGATCATTCCTTTTCTACCGTTCGGAAGATAATCCTTACCATTCGGACAGTTGCTCTAAATCCCTAGAAATTCAGAATTAAATTTGAATTAATAATATGTAAGATCTTCAAAAACTGAATCACAAATTCATTTTTAACTTCTAAAAACAAACATTATGAAAAAAACTCAATTCTTTAAAGACAGGCAACATGCCATGTCTATTTTCAAACTTTCCTTTTTAATACTCTTTATATTTAACATCAATTTTCTTCAGGCACAAACTATTTGGATCGGAGGAACGGATAATAACTGGACAACGAATGCTAATTGGAATACTAGTATGGAACCTACAGCATCTGATGACGTCATCATTCCAGGAGGTTTTACTGTTGTAATTAGCACGAATGTTTCCGCCCAATCAATTTCCACTTCGGGGAATTTAAGTATTACTTCTGATGGTATACTTAACATTGATGGATCGACGGTTGTAGGTTTGAAAAATGATGGCACCTTGACAAACGGTGGTATAATCAATGTGGGACTCAATAGTCCTGTACTTCTCAATGGTATTGTTAATGAAGCAATCGGAAACATCATTAATAATGGTGATATTTTTACAGAAGAAGTTGGTGTGGGAGGGACTCATGTAATCTTATCAAAAGGAGATTTTACCAATAATGGCAACATAGATATTGGAGATGAACACCATCCTGGGGCATTTCCAATCTTGGTCTATGAAGGAAGTTTATTTACGAATAATAACACTATAAACATCGAGAATATTAACCCTTTTGCCACAGGTAAACTTCGGGTACAACAAGCTGGTTCAGAATTGATAAACAATGGAATTATAGATATGAATACTACTGGTTTATTTGTATCTGATGGAGGAACACTCACTAATAATGCCTGTGCTGAAATTCTTGAAACCCGAGCTAGCATACAGGTTAATGGCACAATTGATAACTTTGGATTAATGACAATGGTTGCGTTCCATCCTAATGGTGGCGACTGGAATAACTTCGGAACGATTCAAAGTGTACAAACACAATTGATCAATTCCGGAAACCCTGTTAGTAACGATGACTTGATTATCTTGCCTCTTATGCTAACCAATAACTGTGGGGTGCTTAGCGGTGTTTTTGGTATTGGCTCTAACTTGGGATCAACAGTTAGTATCTACACGGATGCAGCTGCAACAATGTCCGCGGGTACTTATGATTCGGGAGCGAATACATACACACCGAATTTTGCTTTAAATAATACGACTTACAATCTTTTTGTAAAAGTAGAAGACAATGCAAATACGTGTGATGATTATATTTTGCCTTGGAATTTAACTGTGGTTACTGCTCCTTGCTGTAATCTTACCACCTGGACAGGTGGCGCAAGTACAGATTGGGATGATGCCAATAACTGGGATACTTATTTAGTCCCAACGGCATGTAATGATGTTTCTATACCTATATCGACCAACCAACCAAGCATAGGTGGAACAACTACCGCTGAAGCGGCCTCTGTTACAGTTGCTGAAAATGCAACTTTGGACATTATCACAGGAGGTGCTTTAAACTTAGATACAGATGGTATCGACAATTTTGGAAGCATTACCAATAGTGGTTTTATTAATGTAGGGTTGACTACCACGGTACCTGTGCCCAATGCAATCTCTAACTATGCTACTGGTTCCTTTACCAATAATGGGACTATCACGACTGGCCAAGTGGCAACTACAGGAGGAGGAATCAATATACAGACTTTTGGACCTTTCGAAAACAATGGCTCGATTGTCATTGGTCCAGGTTGGGGTATTGTTGGAGATTTCGGGATAGGTGTTTATAACAACGGTTTATTAACCAATAACGGAACGATAGAAAACACTTCTGGTTCAAATGGTGCCTTTCTCTTGATGCAAGGATCTCCTGCTGAAATTTTGAATAATGGTGTTATCGACTTGAATACAGCAGGGGTACGCCTTAGTTTTAATGGAACTTTGACTAATGCGGCATGTGGTGAAATTTTAGAAGCGGGTTTTAACAATAACATAGGCTCTATATATAACAATGGACTCATTTCGGTTATTGGTACTTCAAACAATATTGGACTTTGGAATAATTTAGGAACTATTCATAGTCCGGTAACAAATGTAGCTTCACCAAACGCAATCAATAATCAAGACTTAATTATTAAGCCTAACACTTTAACTAATAATTGTGGCGAATTAAGCCCAGCATTTGGTGTTGGCTCTAACTTGGGATCAACGGTTAGTATCTACACGGACGCAGGCGCAACGATGTCTGCGGGTGCTTATGATTCAGGAACGAATACTTTTACACCGAATTTTGCTTTAAGTAATACGACTTACAATCTTTTTGTAAAAGTAGAAGACAATGCAAATACTTGTGATGATTATATTTTGCCTTGGGCTTTAACCGTGGTTACTGCTCCTTGCTGTAATCTTACCACCTGGACAGGTGGCGCAAGTACGGATTGGAATGATGCCAATAACTGGGATACTTACCTAGTGCCTACAGCATGTAATGATGTTTCTATTCCAGCATCAACCAACCAGCCTATCATCGACGGATCGACTAATGCTTTGGCAATGTCTGTCGAAGTTGCTGCTAATGCAGTATTGGTTATCGATGGAGTATTAAATATAGATGGCTCAACTTTTCGTGGTTTAGGTAACGTGGGTACTGTAACCAATAACGGAACTATCAACATGGGGCTAAACAGTCATGTCGGCCTAAACGGGATTGTCAATCAGAATGGAGGAAGTTTCATGAACAATGGTAGTATCATTACAGGTGATGTTGCCAACCCTGGAAGAAGTGTGGTCTTCACCTCCAGTACGGGTACTTTCACAAATAATGGAAATGTTGAAATAGGATATGTTCCAGGCTCCGATCCAGTATTTGGACTCACCGTTCTTGGATCTGGACGCTTCGTGAATAACGGGACGGTAACCAATGATCAACCTTCACAAGCGATTCGAATAGCTCCTCAAGGTGCTGATTCTCCTGAGCTACAAAACAATGGTGTTATCACTACCGCTGGTGGAATTTTTATAAACTTGGGACAATTTAACAATACAGCTTGTGCAGAACTTTATGCAGTAGGATTCAATATTGCTGATGCATCAGCTACAGTTAACAATAGCGGTCTGATGCAGTTTTCCAACAACTCTACTAACAATGGTACTTGGAACAATATGGGTACGATTCATAGAGAGTCAGAAATTATTCTTTCTTCTGGGACTCCGATCAATAATGACGACCTCATTATTCTAGACATTACTCTAACTGAAGATTGTGGTACCCTAAGTCCAGCTTTTGGAATAGGATCTAATTTGGGATCTACTATTTCTATTTATACAAATACAGCAGGAACAATGTCAGCAGGGACTTATGATTCAGGAACGAATACATACACACCGAATTTTGCTTTAAGCAATACGACTTATAATCTTTTTGTAAAAGTTGTAGATGCGAATGGTTGTATTCCTTATATCCTTCCTTGGAGTTTGACGGTAAATGCTTGTACTGACACAGATAACGATAACATTTGTGATAGCTGTGATCCTGATGATGACAATGATGGCGTATTGGATGGAGATGACTCTGCACCTTTAGACAATTTTATCTGCCAAGATTTAGATGGAGATGGTTGTGATGATTGTTCTTCTGGAACTGCTGATGCAAATAATGATGGAACGGATACAGATGGCGATGGTCTTTGTGATCTAGGTGATCCTGATGATGACAATGACGGACAAACAGATGTAGATGAAATAGCCTGTGGTTCTGATCCATTAGACGATTCAAGTACTTCTTTAGATTCTGATGCGGATAATTCACCAGATTGTGTTGATCCAACATTATCAGTATGTGATGCGATAGATGCACTCGAAGTATATATTTTGACACTTGGTTTACCTAATAATACAGAAGGATTTTTATTGAATAAATTAGGGAAAGCAAAAACTAAATATCAGCAAGGAAATAATAATGCTGCAATTGGAAACTTAGGTGCATTTATCAATAAAGTAAATGCAAAATCACCTAGTCAAATTTCACCAAGTGAAGCTGCAACTTTAATTGCCATTGCAAATGCTATCATTGATGCTATTAATAATGGTAATACTAATTGTACTAATTCTGAAGGATTTATTGTGCCTAATTCTGGCACTACAATGTCTCAAAATCTTGGATTTGAATCCTTGGACATTTATCCTAACCCTGCAACTAATATGGTAAATATTAAAATGCAAGGCACAAAATTAAATACTCAGGTTTTCATTTATGATAACTTAGGAAGAGTAGTTTTTCAGCAGAATTTAGATCAGGATCAAACAACACTTGAAGTTGATTTATCTGGAAATAGATTCCATGTAGGAGTTTACATTGTATCTGTTATCTCGGGAGAATATACAAATGCTAAGCGATTAGTGATCTCGAAATAACTTTTTTAATTAATAATTGAAGACTTCAAAAAACCTAAATGGATCACCTCATTTTTTAATGGGGTGATCTTTTTTGAATATTAGTATGCCATATGAAGAGAAAGACTTAAAAAGAAGCATAGAGACGGCTCTTTTTCGAATGGCAGCGGAAGGACTAATGCGTTGAACTATAAAAAACAGATTTCAAAAAAGCCATTGGGCGCTCTTGCTCTACCGTTCGGAAGGCAATCACAGCCACTCGGACACTTTCTTTAAATCAGAGGGAATGTAGTCCTAAATTTGGACTATTATTTAAGCAGGTACTCAAATTAAAAATGGCTCCACCGACAAATGACAAGGATCCATTGAGTATTCAAATTATTCATAACATTGTAAACGTAAGCACTTGATCATAACTTATTAATTATTTTGAACAAGTGCTTATTATTAAATTACTCACTAAAAATCAAAAGATGAAACTTCTAACAACTTTCTTATTTACCATTTTAGCTACTCTTGTTATTGGCCAAGATTACACCATGTTCGAGACACACACTCTGACGCCCAAAGATGGACACGAGCAAGCGCTCAATGAAGAAATTGCAGAACACAACAGATTATATCATGCTGATGGGCCATATGAGAATTATATGTTCTCGATATTGAATGGTCCAAGAGGTGGTGATATCTTATTTGCTATGGGTTCCTGCACTTTTTCTCAATTGGATGATCGCCCATCATCTGAGGCACATAACAAAGATTGGAATGGTATACTCGCACATACGCAAGGTGGTGGGAAAAACCTCGAATATTGGGTATATGATGAAGAGTTGTCTTCTTCACCAATGACTTCCGCTGATAGCACAAAAGTACTTTGCAGAGTTCGCTTTTTTGAAGTTTCAGACAACTCTGATTTTAGAGACATGCAGATCAAGTTTAAGAAAACATTGGAGACAATGGGAAGTAAGACCCCTCGTGACTTTTATCGGAATCGATTCCAAAATAAAGAAGGACGAGATTGGGCTCTTATCACCTGGTATGATAGCTGGGCGGATTTGGACGCTGGTAGCTGGGACGCTTGGAAAAAGGCCTATATAAAATTATACGGAGAGGATGAATGGAATAAAATGGACGAAAATTACGACGAAATTGTCATAAGTCGGGAAGACGAAATGAGAGTACGACGCAGAGATTTACAAGCAGGTTCAAAAGAATAAAATCAGTAATTTATACTTCATCCCCAACTGTTATTTATACTTGGATGAAACGGTATTTTTAAAAAACCTTAATTAATGAAGAGGTTTCAATGAAGGATATTGCCAACTTTTATCAGAAATAATTTATTTTTTAGTTACAAAATTCAGAAAACAAAAAATGTCTACAGGTAAAATATACCTGTGGACATTTTTTATGAATTGGTAATTGAATTAGTTGTGATCAGAATAAATGATTAATTTTGAAAGAATCACATTCAAATAGCATTTACATTAAAACTTAGACCGAATTCAATTACCATGGAAAAGGTATCTTATACGCTGAAAACACTTATCAGCACCAAAAATAATATTCGAGTTCTTTGCTATATGCTAAGTCTAATCTTTTGCTTAGCTGGCAATACCCTTTTTGCCCAAACACAAATACAAGATAACCCAATCGCCAAATCACTCAGGGATTTACCTCTTGACTCTTCCTTTGCCTGGATGAACAAATATTTAGGTACATACAACGATACTTATCGCGCCTTTGGTCACAAGGTGGGCCTACAAACCCTTAACAGGGCATATCTTACAGAGAATGATTCGCTTATTGCCGAGGCTCATGCCCAACTTAGAGACTGGCATGACAATAAGGCCTTTTCGTTTGACTCCTTATTATATCATAGCCAAAAAGCGGTTGAGTATTGTAATAAAACTGGGAATCAGCGAAAAATAGCTCAGTATAATACCTTCTTGGCTCAGGATTATAGAAACATTGATGAAGACAAAAAAGGGCAAGATGCTTTGTTCCGAGCTTTAGAAATATATGAAGCATTGGAAGACGAACCGGGAATGGCAAGAGTCTATCAAGTTTTTTCCCTTCTCTCTATTGGTATGGGGGAACCGGAACAATCCATTAAGTATGCAGATAAAGCCATGGTTTTATTTGAAAAGAGAGACGATTATATTGCCATGGCAATGACCTATTTAAGATATATTAAAAGTTATATCATGCTTGAACAATACGATAAAGCTTATCAAGCAGCAACAGATTGCATTGAATTGACAGAAACTAAAGTGTCAGCAGATGCTGTAGAACAAGGTTATACGGGAAGAGATATTGGAGGAAGAGCTTATTCTTTTCGTGGGAATATATTTATTATTTGGCAAGATTATGAAAAGGCATTGGCAGATTATACCAAAACATGGACAATGAGTGTAGAGGACTATGGTGAGGAGATATCAGCAGGTTGGCGAGCTGAGATGGGAATTGCCTGTCGTCATTTAGGGAGGTATAAGGAAGCTTTAGAACATCATCTAATCGCTAATAAAAGTTATGAAAAACTTGGCGGATACAACATAGTAAAGAATTATCTGGAGACTGCCAAATGCTATGAAGAAATTGGTAATTATAATGAAGCATTGGAGTACCAGAAAAAATATATAATTGAAAAAGAAAAAGAGCAAAAAGAAAAAATAGCTAGCCTAGAAACCGAAGCACTCGTCAAATATGAGACGGGAAAAAAAGATCAGTTGCTTACTGCTCAGGAAGAACAATTAGCGCAAAAAAATAAAATTCAAAATCTTACGCTAGGCATTGTAGCCTTGCTCGCAGGATTACTCTTTGTTTTGTTTTATAATTTTAGAAAAAATAAAAAAATTAATACCCAACTCAATATTAAAAATAAGGAGAACGAACTTCTACTGAAAGAAATCCATCATCGAGTAAAAAATAACCTCCAAACCATTTCCAGTTTACTCAGTTTGCAATCAGCCAGTATCACCGATAAGACTGCTTTTGACGCAATTCAAGAAAGTAGAAACCGAGTCACCTCGATGGCTTTGCTCCATCAAAAATTATATCAAGGAAAAAATCTTGCTGCCATTGAGATGCGCGATTATTTTGAAACGATTGGAAATACGATCATCGATAGTTTTGGAGAAAAAGCAGAAAATGTTTCCCTAAAGATAGACATGTCAGAGATTGAGTTAGATGTCGATACGGCTATTCCTGTTGGTCTTATTACTAATGAATTGGTCACCAATTCCATAAAACATGCTTTTCCAAATCAACAAAAAGGTCAAATATTAATTGCCATGAAGCAAGGAGAAAATGGTTTACTAACCCTACAAATTACAGATAATGGCCAAGCCACTTCAGACGAATCACTAGTCAAAAAAGAAAAAGGTTTTGGTACGATGCTCATTCAATTACTGACTACTCAATTGGGAGGCAAACTAGAAAAATCGACAAAGGTGGGAACCTCAATTATGATACAGTTTCCGCGACAAGAGAAATCAGCGGCTTAATCAAAGAGAAAAAATTAAATATTTAATAATTTCTAATATTCAGCTGGCATTTTATTTTTATAATAAAATGCCTGATTTTTTTTGAAAAAATAAATCTACCATTTACTTTTTGCTTCTATCATTCATACTCTAATAAAAGAACTTCAATAATTAAATTTATTAATTTCAAAAAGTTACAAAATGAATCAAGATCTTCTCTTAAAAATGAAAGACTATTCTGATCTCCGAATCATGAATACCATTCAACAAGCCAATAATTTTGATCCAGAAATAGTTGAAGTTGCCAAGCATCTTGCCGCCGAAAAAGGACTTACCACTCCCGAGAGAATGCACATGTATGATCAACGAGCAGAATATTTAAAAATCGCAAAAGATCAAATTAGTGATGGACTTGAACCAGCTCAAATTAAAGCAAATTTGATAGCTCATGGTGCGGATGAAACATTTGCGGTAGAAGTTTTAAGTGAAGCTGCTAGAACCATGACCATTGGAGGAAAGAGAGAAGAAGAAAAAGAAAAAAGTGGTCCTTCGATTTGGACGATACTTTTTGTTATTTTTATTGTTGTGCGAATTATCTTACGAATGGCTCAGAGTTAATTTTTTGAATAAAAAAATAAATTATGGAAGATGATATTTTAGATGATGGTCTTGAGTTCAGGAAAAATTCTCCTGATGATTATGTGGAGATCATTAATCTCAAACGAGAGATTGCAGCAGAAGAAAAAAAAGTAGAGCATGGAAGATATGCTGTTTGGGTTTTGATTTTTATTACGATTATTTCAGCGATTTATGAACTTGCGAGTTACAATGAAACCACTTTACTTTTAAGTATTTACATTCCTATTTTTGTCATTTATTTTGGTTGTGCTTTTTATTTAAAAACAAAACCTCAAATGGCATTTATCATTATATTATCGGTTTATGGAATAGTTCAATTTATAGGAATGCTTGGAGATCCGATGGCACTTGTTAAAGGTATTTTGTTAAAAATAATTTTGATATATTATTTGGCAGTAGCTATTGGAGCAGCGGGGAAATATGAAACGGCAACAAAGAGATTGACCGATTTGGATGCTGGTTGAAAATCAAAATTTAAAATGAGTCACAAGGTGAAGCAATTAAGCTTCACCTTGTGACTTTTTAATTATTCTAATCCGAGTTCTTTTCGATAATGCGCATCTTCATTTCCATTCTTTGACCAGTAATCTAGCAGGATGGATTTTTTTCTAGTTCCTTTGGTTGTCATAGTTTTTGCGTTTGGTCCATATCCATCTTTGTAGGATTCTTCCCACGAAATAATTTGATGAGGAAATTCTTTTTCAAAAACGATAGTAAGTTTTCGATCTAAGTTTTTGTAATTTAATTCATAATACATCTCTTTTCCTTTTTCCTCCAAACTAGCTGATGCTTTTTCATTTTTAAAATTAATATGCTTTAAGCGAGCGTAGGTGGTACTGGGAATAATATCAATATTTCCTTGAGGTAAACTGGTTGGGTCGATTCTGATTTTCGACCATAATTCGTCTTCTAGCCAGGTTCTTTCCAGTCTTGTCTTTTCATCACCTTCTGATTCGAAGTAGGAAAATAATTGAGATTCATAACTATATTTTCCCAAATTCAATTGCATGAAAGTATGCCCACACCACTCTTGAGAAGAGTTAGTGACTTTCAAAGTATTCGGAAATTCTTTCAGATCAACTGGCGTAAAAGAAGACATCATTATTGAATAGGGATAAATTCCAGTATTAAATTTTCGAGTCATATTTAATTTTAAAACGGGAACCGCATCTTTCGGATTTCGACTGGGGTGATCAAGTTTGACTTGATTTTTTTTAGAAAAATCCTCAGTCACAAAAACTAGGACTGCACTTCCATTTCGCATTTCTCCATAGCGAGCCTGTTCCAAATCGTAGCTCGTAATTTCAGCTTTTCCTTGGTACCAATAATCGTTAAACGGATCATCAGTATTTTTGACTTGAACTGCTAATGGATTTTTTGATGGAGTAGGAGAGGTGTGCTCAGATCCACAACTCAACAGAAATAGAAGAAAACTTAATGGTAGTATTTTTTTTATATAAATCATGATTGGTATTTTTTTAATAATTCCGGTTTGAAGTTAATTTTAATTATGTTTTCTGGTTCTAGATGAATTCATTTGGTCATTTATAAAAAGTTATTGAGTTATTGATTATTAAGTTATTTCCAAAAGGGTACTTCTATAGATTGTACAACTAATAACTCATTAACCAATAACATCTAGAACCTGTTTTCTCTTTAAACAAAAAAAATACGATCTGGTTTTTTTTCAAAAAAAAAGAGGTGATAGCGTTCATCGCCATCACCTCCATTTTTTTATTTTTTATCGAAAAAAACTAGCGAATCAGCGTTACATCTGATCCATCTTCCGATTTTATGGTACGAATTTCTCCATTAGGAAGTTGAACTTGAATCAAATAAATGTAAACATCAGAAGGAGCAGGTTTTCCATCATACGTTCCATCCCAACCTAATTCAGGAGTTTCATTATTGTAAACTAAGTTCCCCCATCTATTCCATATTGAGAATTGAATAACATCAATTGGTCCTAATCCTTGCCCAGTTTGCTGTCCAATATAAGTGATGTTGAAAAAATCATTTAAGCCATCACCATCAGGAGTAAAAGCATTAGGTGTTCGGTAATCAGGAATAGTTCCATTAACATTAATGGTAGCTGTTGCCTCACAACCTGATTCGTTAATTACTGTAACTGAGATGTTATTAGCTAATCCTTCTTCTAACATTTGGATCGTAATAGCCTGAGTAGTTTCAGCTTGAATTACACTATTATAAGTCCAAATATATTGGTCTCCTGGAGTTGGATTTGTAACATTAGCTGTAAAGGTAACATTGGTTCCTATCGCTACATCTCCAGCTGGATCAGCATCGATAGTTACTATTGGAGCAGCAGCAACAGTTACCATTGCCATAGCAGTCGCTGGACAATCAGAAATAGTAGCAGATACAGTATAAGTAACATCAGCGGTTGGCGCAAGTGTTGGATTATTAGTATCTCCACCAGTAGCTACCTGTTCTGTTGGAACCCATGAGAAGTTATCTTCTCCTAATAATTCCATGATTTCAATTTGATCGCCTGCACAAATGGTTGTATCAGTCCAGGTTAATAATAATTCAGGATCAACTACTTCTAAGGTCAATGTAGTCACATCGCTACAAGCTCGGTTGACCGTAGTTCTTGTATAAGTAGTTGTTTCATCCATAACTAATACCAAATTTAGATTTTCTAAATCTGAATCAATAGAGCTTGCTGGATTCCATTGATGCATAATATCAGGGAAACTAGAAGGCTCATAAGTTGGAGTGACGATAGAAACAATATCTCCAGCACAGTATATATCTTTGAAAGGAATAGATTCAACTGACATATCAGGTAATGAATCTACTCGAACAGTAATTGAGTCGAGTACAGTACAAGCTCCAACTACTAATTGGGTATAATAGGTAGTAGTGACTGAAGGCATTACTGTAATCATCGTATCAGTTACAGGTGATAATGTAGGGTCGATTGGATTTGATTGCCATTCGAAACCAACACCAGCTGTAGAAGTATTTGCAGATAAATCAATTGTCTCCCCTAAACAAATTTCGATGTAGTCATCGTTATTGATATTGGCATTGGCAGGAGTACCTGTTACCTCAACAGTTGCAGTTTGATCACAATAAGCGTTAGCACTCGTTGCAACCACAGTATAAGTTACTGTTCCAGCAGCTGCTTGAACAGTTGGGTTGGGTAGCGTGTTATCATTCATATTTATGTTTGGCGTCCATTCGTAGGTAGTACTTGTTCCAGGAATTGGAGCAGCCAAATCAAAGAAATAACTTTCACATAAAGTAGTATCTGTTGTCGTTAAATCGGGAAAATCAAATGGATCAACATTGACCGTAATTTGGTCTGAAACCAAACATCCTGCAACTTCTACCGAAGCAGTATAAGTTGTAGTTACAGGGGGAGCATCAGTAATGGTTTGAGCATTTGGGTCTGGCAAATTGATTCCCGGTGTCCAAACTAAGTTTTGATTATTAACATTATTGACTGCTTCTAGCATGACATCCGTTCCCTCACAAATATTTGTAACGGTAAGAGGACTAATAGAAATTTGTGGATCAACTATCTGAAGGAAGATAGAATCTGTATCAAAACATGGCCCAACATTTCCTTCCACAAATACCATCACATCAGTAATTGGAGTCGCAAATGGATTTGGAGAAGTGGCATTATCAACTACACTTACTGGAGTCCAGAAGTAAGTTGTTGCACCTTCTACATTTAAGGTTAATCCATTACCCGCACAAACCAATGCAGTATCTGCTCCAAGATTAATAACTACTTCTGGTTCGTCAGCTAACTCGATCGTGATTTCTGCGAAGTTAATCGTTCCACAACCGAAGTTATTAGAAAGAGTAATGATGATCGTCTCTGTTCCTTCCATTAAATTATCTACTAAAGGAATCAAAGGGAAAGACAAAATGGTTTCACCTGGATTAAGTGTAACTGTATCAGGCATATTTAAAATATAATCTACACCCAAAGTTGCAGTTCCACCGATTGTTACCCCATACTGGGCAATGGTATTTTGCGTATTATTTAAAGAAACGATTAACTCATCGTCAGTTCCAGAACAACCTTCGATCAAGTAATCAATACCGGAAGCAAAGTTGACCGAAAGCTGAGGTGTTCCTCCTTTAATTTCAGAAACAAAAACTCCTGAATCAAAAGCGGTATCACCTCTATCTGCAATAGCTAATTTTAAGTGATAAGTGTTACACGGATCGACTGTAGCTTTTGCTGTCAAACTCTTTTTCACTCCCAAAAAATCAGAAGTCAAACCTCCATAAACTACACTTTGTCCTAACTCATTATTTCGATAGTATTCCCAGTTGGTTTCATAATTCACACTATTAATAGTTACGAAAGTATTATTCCCATCAGGAAGAGTGGCAATATTCAATTGGTTTCCAATAGCAGGATCACCAACAATACCAGGTCCAGAAATCAAGAAAGCAAATATATCGTTGAAGGTAGAATTTACGAAATTTGGATACTCCTCTGACCCAAAGACATATTCAAAGGCCAATTCATCAGTTGCAGCAAATACATCCATTTCTACAATACAAGCATCATTGGAGGCAGCTCCGCCACTCTGGTTAGAGAAATAATCTAAATCAGCATCACTTCCACCGCCATTAAATGAACTAGCAAAAAAGTTAGCTTGATTAGCCATTTCGGATACCATCCCAGAAGATAGAACAATTCCTTTTTCTAAACCTAAATCAGAATTATCAGCGATAAATGTTCCATAGGATCCATTCGGGCAATTAATGATCACATTTGAAATTAACGTTTGTGGGGAAGCAACAGCATCAATGATATCTTGTTCGGTGATAACATCTTCTATTCCAATTATATCTAGTGGCTCACATGGTTGAGCAGAACATTCCCAATTTGCAGCAAATCCTTCAAAAGTAGATGTTCCATCAGATATAAATTCTACCGTCAAACAACCGGTGGCTTGAGTAGTAAAACAGACTCCACCGTCTCCGGTCATTCCATTAATTCCGAAACCACCAATGGAGGCTATTTGGGTACCATTAACTCCACCAGTACCAGAATAAATATTCATTTGGTCACCAGCATCATCAATATTATAATATTCTACATTAAATGTGATACATTGATTATTTGGAACAGGTGGACAAATTTCGAAAACGAAATTTTCTCCATTACTATAATCTTCATCCGGTCCCCCTGAATCATATAATTCACCTGAGCAAGAAGTCGAACCACCTTGATCAATGGTATTAACTTGAGCCAATGTGTCTACACAAAGTATAAAATCGCCCCAATTTGGAGTAGCGGTTGCTGAATAATCATCCACTCTTAGAAAATATGGAATACCAGGAGTTAATCCTATTAAATCCAATTCTAAGCTACTTTCACCAACATCTGCTTTGGCACAAAGTAATTCATCCAATTCATTAAGTCCACATTCACCACGATACACCGCTAATTGCGGCTGAGTCATTGGAGTTCCATTGGAAGCTTCTCCGCTCAAAAGAACAGTAAAATCAACAATACTTCCATCGGCAGGAACGGTGAATTCAAACCAAACATCGTTATTGACATTATCCCAACAAGATGGAATATTCACATTAGATGGTGGATCAAAGATTTGAGATGAGGTGGCATTTATATTATTATAAATAGCAGAAGAGTCACATAATGGTGCTTCTCCTAAATTAATTAATCCTGCACAATCATCGTTTGCGGGTATTTGGGCAAATAAATTGAGGGATAAAACTGTAAAACAAAAAAGTAAAATTCTTTTCATCATAATGAAATGGTCTTGGTGAAATATATTAGTTACTC
>CAYGRM010000080.1:0-20710 GCA_964352225.1 uncultured Saprospiraceae bacterium
CGGCAATAATTACTAATGAAGATTGTGGAAATGGACAAGGTTCGATAGAGATTGGAATTATTGGAAATGTAGATAATTATAATTTTATCTGGACACCAAATATAGGTGATTCTACTTTTGTAAATAACTTGAATGAAGGAACTTATCAATTAAGTATTCAAAATATATTAGATGCAACTTGTGCTTTAGATACTTCATTTACAGTTGGAAATAATATCGTGGAACCAGTTGCCGCAGTTGTTTCTAATCAACCAGCATCTTGTGCAGGTTCAAATGGAAGAGTCATTTTCCAACCAATCAATTTAATCTACGATTGGGGTAATGGCGTTTTTGGATTTTCTAATGAAAATCTTGCAGCGGGAAGTTATGATGTAACTGTTTCAGATAGTTCAGGATGTTCTATAATTATTACGGTTGTAGTTGCAAGTGAAAATCCATTAGAAGCAATTGCTGATGTAACTCAAGCAGGTTGTGACGGCGGAACAACAGGAAGTGCTGGAATCGAGGTAAATAATGGAGTTGGTGATTTTGATTTTATCTGGAATGATGGAAATACCGATAGTTTAAGAATAGATTTAGCACTTGGAAATTATAGTGTTACCGTGACTGATAATGGGACAGGTTGTACCGCAACCACTTCATTTATTATAATTCAAGTTACCCCGGGTGAAGCTACTTTAATGTTGCAAGACACGATTGTTTATACTACATGTGTCGGATCAGATGATGGTGAAGTTCAATTTTTTGCGAATTATTCTCCATTTTTCCAACACCCAGCTTCAATGATTTTGACAAATTCTACAACAGGAGCAGTTGAGACAAATGGAGATTTATCTCCTGGTAATTATTGTATAACTATCGAGGATGCCAATGGATGTTTTATCACCGAGAAATGTTTTGAAGTAATTGAGCCAGCACAAATTTCGATTACCACAAATGTAATTGGAGTATCATGTACTTCAAACGGATCGATAAGTATCAATAATGTAACCGGTGGAACTCCAGGTTATACTTATGATTGGGGACATATTGTAGGAACCGATGATCCTCAAAATTTAGTCAACTTACCAGCCGGTTCTTATGACCTTACGGTAACCGATGCAGTTGGATGTTTGACGGAACTGGTTATCCTAGTTCCTGATGATTGTGGTTGTATTGATCCTCAAATTGCCTTAATCGAAGTAGATGAAGAAAATTGTAGTATGGCAAATGGAGCGATTGAAATTACGATGCAAGGAGCTATAAGTAATTATAATTTCGATTGGTCAATCACCGGTGGAGGAAATACTCCAATTGCAAATAACTTAATTGCAGGTGATTATACGGTGACAATTGCAGATGCAAATAATCCAAGTTGTTTCATTGTTCATAATATTACAGTTCAAGCAATTGATGGATTAATAGTTGACATGATTACTTCTCCAGCAGATTGTAATGAATCTAATGGACAAGTAACGTTGGAACCTTCTAGTTACATCTACGAATGGGAAGATGGAATTTTTGGAAATACTCGAAATGATTTAGCAGAAGGAACTTATACGATAACAGCTACAGATGGTGGTAATTGTGCAACTGAATATGATGTTGTAATTGTGGCAGAAGCAAATTGTTTGACTACAGATACACTTTACTTTACCACATTTGTAAATATTTCGATAGATACTATTTGTATAGACCTTTCTGAATTACCAGGTACATTTGGGGCAACACTTCCGTGTAGCGATCCTGCTAATGGAACAGTAATCATTAACTCGTTAGATAGTTGTTTAACTTATATTCCTGATCCTGGTTTTATAGGCCAAGATACATCTTGCGTAGTAGCTTGTGATCAAAATGGAGTTTGTGATACGACAATTATTATTATCAATGTGATTCCTGATTGTGATGATTTTATTACGACAAGTTCAGTTAATTTGAATACGGATAATTGTGATAGTTTATTTAATATTTGTTTAGAAATTCCATTTGCAGATATTTCAAATTATTCAATTACACGTAATGGAGCAAATTATAATGGTTCATTAGATAGTTGTGATAATAGTGAAACTCAAATTCAATTAGGAGTAGGAACACACCAAATGATTTTTACTGAAAATACCACAGGTTGTCAAGATACTGTAATCGTTTGGATTACTTGTAATGCTCCACCATGTGTTGATAACAATATAATTACAGAAGACTCCATTACAATTTATACCAATGATTGTAACGAGCCAGGAGATTACTGTTTAGATGTATCATTGGACAATATTTTGAATTATACCATTATGTCTAATGGGGAATTATATAATGATCTCTTCGGAGGATGTGATTTCGATAGTATTGTTTCATACTCATTTTTTGTACTTCCTGGGCAAGGAAATTTCGGTCCATACCAATTGGATTCATGGATGTTAAATGGAGAAGTTCATACGACTACGTTTATGACGATTTCAGAATTAGTTAGCTTAATGAATATTTGGGATCCAATAAGTGAATGGGTGTTTGATCCAAGTACTTTTATGATTACTGGAGGAAATACTCAAAATAATTTTGGTCAAATGTTGATTACGCAAATCAATACAGGCGCAACAGCAGTCATCGAAGTAAATGCGAATCTCGAACCAACTGCGACTGAAATCTATCTTGATCCAGGAATCAATGAAGTAATAGTTACAAATAATATTACAGGGTGTATTGATACAGTTACAGTAACGGTGACTTGTGTAGGACTTGATATATTAATGGATACCATCTTGGTAAATACGATTGATACCATGTGCATTCCAACTGATGAGTTGATGGGAACAATCGTTAGTTACGAAAACGATTGCGAAGATTCATCTGGAGAATTTGTTATCTTTAGTCAAATAGACGGAGAATGGTGTGTACAATATGAAGGAGTAGAAGTAGGAGTAGATAGTGCTTGTGTAGTCATTTGTGATGATCTTGGAATATGTGATACCACTTATTTGTATGTAACAGTTGTCGAACCAATTGTATCGGATACTTTACCTGATGCAGTTGCTGATGTCGATACTTTACGAATAAATACTTCGACTATTGTTGAAGTGATGGTCAATGATAGCATCAATGGAACATTCGATACCGTCTATATTTTGCAACAACCAACCTTTGGAACTGCCATTATGGATAGTGGTGGAACGATCACTTATACACCAAATGAAGACTACTGTGATACCGCCATTCCTGATGAAATGACTTATGTGCTTTGCAACACATCTGGCTGTGATACCACGACAGTTTCATTTTATGTGACTTGTAGCGACTTGATAATTTATACAGGATTCTCTCCAAATGGAGATGGGGTGAATGATTTATTTTATATCGAAGGAGTAGAAAATTTCCCTAATAACGAGTTAAATATTTTCAATCGTTGGGGTAATGAAGTTTATTTCGAGAAAGGATATTTGAATACGTGGGATGGAACATGGAATGGAAAAATCCTTCCTGATGGAACTTACTTCTACGTTTTCCAATATGAAAATGGAGGTGGTGAAACCATTGAGGAAAGTGGTTACATCCAAATACATAGATAAAAAAATGAAAGTTCAATTAAAATGAAAGTTCTGATTGAATAAAGAATATGGGAGTTTAGTCATCATATAGATATCCAAAAAGGGAATTTTATTTTTGGAAACATCAATATGAAAATTGTCAACCCGCTCAAGGTCGAAAGATCTTGGAGCGGGTTTTTTTATTTCTCATTTGGATAGTTTCTAAACTTGAAATCTTAATACTACACACTTGGTAATTTCAATAATCTTTACGTCCCACTTTTATTATCTAGACAAAATAGAAACCTTAAAATAAGGGTACTGAAAAAAATCTGTGCAAGTGCCCAAGCTCCTACTTAGTATTTACTTTTCATCACATTATAATCCATTTAAAAAAAAGGAAAATAGCCTAGTTTAAAGTTAATTGACTAGAAAAATGTGACCAATCTGAAAAGATAAGTCTTTCTTTAAAATAAAATATTCCTCATGAGAATAAAATGCATCGTTCAAATCATTTCAAAGAAAGAGATAGACCAAATGCCAAATGCTTGGACTACTAAAGATTATTTATACATCATAGATAAATTAGGCTTTGAAAAGAATTTGAAAGATTCTGCGATAGAAGAAATGGTTATGAAGTTAATCTCTGAGCAGACACCGGAGGTAATTGCTGAACTATTGTTAAGTTATAAGTTGAAAAATTATTTAAGCAAAGGGGAAATCCAAAAACTCTCCCACGAAATACAGCAAGTTAAAATATCAGAAGAATATCCAGATATTTTTATCCAACGAGAACTATTCAACATCAACCAATTACTTTTCAAATCATTTAAAGATGGTTTTCCAAGTTGTAAGGCTATCCAATTGGATATGACGCTCAAAGTAATTCCTATTACGTACATGAGAGATGAAAACTGGATCAATGAGATTATTATAAAAGCTTTATCTTCTGCATTGGGGAACCAATCAGCAATAGCGAAACTATATCATGAAGATATGATTGCCAAAAAAAGATTTCCTGAAGCCTCTGGAATTCTTTGGAAGACAGAAATAAGTAAATCTATGGATGGGTGTTTTGATATTCGGCTTTTTTCTTCTGAATATTGGCTTCATAATTTGCAAACATCTGCTGCTTATGATACTACCATTGAAGTCTTGGAATTAAAAGAACTCTCTTATATGTGATTTACCGTTTCGATAAATAATCATGATTCGATAATCCTTCCGTGGCATTCTTACTAATTGATATCGGTTCATATAATTCATTCAGAATAAAGTCTATTAATGCACAATAAAGTTAAATTTTTTATGAAAAAAGATAAAAAACATATTGGATTGTCTCCAGATGATTTAGTATTAATAGGCGAGAAGAAATCGGATGAGGTTTCAATTAGAATCATTGATTTTGACCCAAATTTATTGGAGGAAGATGCCCTAAAAGCGATCAACGATGTCAAGAAATATAAAGCAAAAGATACGGTAACCTGGTTGAATATTGATGGTTTGCATAATACTACCGTCATGGAAGAAATATCAAAGGTATTCGGTTTAGAAAATATGATTCTTGCCGAAGTTTTGAATACACAAGCTAGACCTAAAGTGATAGAGTTTGATAGTTGCATTTTCATTTCCATAAAAATGTTACAATCAGATATATCAACAGGTGCAATTTCAGTAGAAAATCTTAGCTTGATATTGACCGATTCTGTACTCATCTCATTTCAAGAAAGAAAAGGAGATGTATTTGAACCGGTCAGAGAAAGAATTAGAAAACAGAAAAAGAGGATTAGAAATGGAGGTACAGATTATTTGACATTTGCTTTATTAGATGTTGTTATTGACAACTACTTATACGTACTAAGTTTGCTTGGAGAAAGGATTGAAGTATTAGAAGACAACCTACTGGTCAACCCAAACGAATTAGTCATCAAAGAAATAAATAGTTACAAAAAAGAATTGAATTTTCTAAGAAAGAATATCAAACCATCTAAAGAAATGATTTCTTCCTTAGGTAAAATGGAGTCTGAGTTATTAAAGGAAACTACCATCATACACTTTAAAGAACTGGTGGATAATATCAGCCAAGCAAGCGATGCTTCTGACAGTTTTCGGGAGATCTTATCAGATCAATTGAATATATATCATACGACCATTAGTAGTAAACTTAATGATATTATGAAGTTTCTAACCGTCTTTTCGGTTATTTTCATACCCTTAACTTTTATCGCAGGAATCTATGGAACTAACTTTGAATTTGTTCCTGAATTAAAGTATAAGTATAGTTATTTTATCATGTGGGCTGTTATGATTGTAGTAGCTATTGGAATGTTGTTTTATTTTAGAAAGAGGAAATGGCTGTAAATCGTTTCGTCTTATGGTATTTATCATCAATAATAAAATAGGAGTCATCTGTAGTGATTTTTTCAAAGTATCACTTATCTTAATTATAGTATAAATTGCCCTTAAATCCTTTTGTTCATTCAAATAGCAATTTGGGAATAGTATTTTAGACGCTGACTTTTTTATGACTTTATGATGTTTTTTTTTGCCAGCAAAAAATGGTTGGAATAATGTTAAACATAAAAGGTCATAAAAAATTCATAAAAAGTCAGCGTCTAAAAAAAAATCGGTAAGTGGTTATTTTCGTACTTAACTAAAATTTCAATTCCTCGTCAGCTTGCTGCGAGGTAGTTTAATAGTAAACTAAAGATTTTTTTTCTTTAATATTAATCTCTCCAAAAGCGGACATCCTCCGTCCGATAACGAACACTTTCCTAGCTATATTTTTTTCAAAAAAATCATAAGTTGTTGATTATCAATGAGTTGTAAAAGTTGGCACATCCCTTGGACTTACTTTGGCATAACTCATTTAATCATTTTTAAAATAAATAACTATGAAAAATTTAAGTCCAAATAACCAAGTCATCATTTCTTTGATCATATGCCTAATTTCATTCGGATCACTTTATGGTCAAATGCCAATTCCTCCAACTCCACCAACTCCACCTATGATTGCTGATGCTTCTCAAAGCGTGCATAAAGTTAGCGTAAAAGTAAATGGAGATTATAATCACAGCGGAGACTTTGAAGGAACGACTAGAATTTCTACCAATCAAAACTATCGATACACTTCCGTTTTTGAAGAAGATTTGACTGCTGAGATTGAAGCAGTTTTAATTCAAGAATTGGGTGAGCCATCGGTTGTTTCCAAAAATATTAAAAGATGGAATCATATAAATGGGAAAGAAATTAAAGATTTTCAAATTATGTTGCGAGATGGAAAAGTGAAAATAATTTACAAAAATGGAACCCAAAAAGTGATGAAACAACTCAATAAAATAACCAAAGCAATTTGCAAAATCACCTATGAAAGTAATTGTGACTAAAGATATATTTCATCCTTCTTCAAGTTTTGTGAAAAACGTCTAACGTAAAACGTCCATCGTCAAACGTCAAATAATTTTTCCGTTTTTTTTAGTTGATAAATTAATTGGAAGCTGAATCGATAACTCTCGAGTTATGGTTCAGCTTTTTTTTATTTGTCAAATATTAGACAAAACAAGCAGCATTTCCCAATCTGAAACGGTCATCTTAAAGTATACCTTAAAACAAAAAAGATACCTCCCTATGAAAAAGATGTTACCGTTTTTTTTCCAATAAAAAATAACCTCCAAGTTGAAATAACTCCAACCGTCACAAATGACGAAGTGCGAGTAAGTTACGTTTTGGAAAAAATAACTCCAGTTTCTCTTCAAATTTATAATGTTAGAGGAGTATTGTTACAAGACTTTGATTTGGGGAAAAAAGAAGTGGGTAAGCATGTGGAGAATTTGAGTTTAAAAGATTTTTCCGAAGGAGTTTATTTTGTTTTTGTAAAAACGGAAGAGGGGAGTGCGATAAGGAAAATTGTGAAAATGTGATGGGAATAACGAATATCGAACAAGGAACAAGGATTTGAGAAGTTTGTCCCCAAGGTTAGGTCTACTTTGTGGGTAAACTTCTCAAATCCTTATTCAATATTGGAAATTTAAAAATCAAAACATTGAAAAAACAAAAAGCCCTGACTCCTGACTCGAGAGCTTGCGACCAACCTCACACCTGACTCCACACCAACTAAAAAAAGAAAAAGCACCCTGTTGTCAGAGCGCTTTTCAAATAACCTATTTAAAATCAAATCACATTTCTTACCAAGAAATATCGTCTTCTGATTCAATCTCTTTCTCTTCCACTTCTTCTGACGATGTTTCAGTTGTTGTACCTTCTTCTCCTTCTTCTGGTTCAACCCAGGTACCTGCATCCATAGCAGCTCTTTTTTCTTCCCACTCAGCTTGTCTTCTATCAAATTCTTCATAATCATAATCAGGCATTAGATCATTTTTGATATAATCGATTGCCTCATTTAATCCTTCTTGGAATCTGTTGAAGTCCTCTTTGTAAAGGAAAATTTTGTGTCTCTCATATCCGTCACCATTAATTCTTCTGGTGCTTTCGGTGAGAGTTAGATAATAGTCATCACCTTTCGTTTGGCGCACATCAAAAAAATAAGTTCTTCGCTTACCAGCTCTTACTTTCTTGGAAAACACACTTTCGAACTTTCTTTGGTTTTCGTTATCCACGATTCGTTAGTTTGGTTGAAAAATAGTTCTCGAATAATAATTATTCTCTACAAATGTAAATATTTGAATTTAAAACCAAAAAAATATCACACATTAATTTCTTACTCTTCTAAACGTTGTTTTTCGTACATATCGTAGTAGAAGCCCTTATTCTCCAATAGTTCTTCGTGGGTTCCTGCTTCTGAGATACTTCCGTCTTCCAAAACAATTATTTTATCAAAGTTTAATAGTCCATATATTCTATGGGTAATAGTAATACTTGTGCGGTCTGCAATGGCTCCATTTATATAGCTAAGTATCTGTTGTTCGGTATTGGTGTCGACTGCTGAGAGGCAATCATCGAGGATAACAATATCGGGGTCTTTAATAAATGCACGGGCAATAGAAATTCTTTGTTTTTGACCACCTGAGAGCGTAACTCCACGTTCTCCAACCATCGTATCAAAGCCTTCCGGCAAAACCGCAATATCATCATAGACTGCTGCATACTTAGTATATTGCTCAATTTTCTCTTGGCTTGCCTCTCGATTTCCAAATGCCACATTGCCACCAATCGTATCTGAAAAAAGAAAAACATCCTGAGGAACATATCCCACTCGCTCTCGCAAATTGGCCAAATCCATTTGGTCAATAGGTGTTCCGTCGATTAGAATTTCACCTGAATCAATATCATACATTCTTACTAAAAGGTCAGCAATAGTTGTTTTTCCAGCACCAGTTTTTCCGATGATTGCCATTTTTTCTCCTCGTTTAAGATGAAAAGAAACATTTTTCAAACCAATGATTCCTGAATCTGGATAAGTGAAAGAGACATTTCTAAACTCTATATCACCACGTAAACTTTTAGGCTTGCCATTTTTTACTGGATTAATAATGTCTGGTTGGGTTTCTAAAAATCCATTAATTCTACTTTGTGAAGCTGCAGCTTGCTGAATAATCGAAGTTACCCAACCTACGGCAGTAACAGGCCACGTCAACATATTTACATAAATCACAAACTCTGCAATATTCCCCGGAGTAACCGTTCCACGAGCCACTAAAACGCCTCCCATAAAAACAGTTAAAATATTACTGATACCTATTAATAGTACCATCAAGGGAAAAAAGAAAGCATTCGTTTTGGCTAAATCAAGTGACTTATCCATGTAAGTTTGACTTTCTCCCAAAAAGAATTTTCCCATCTGAGCTTCTTGTACATAAGATTTGACCACTCTTATACCAGAGTAGGCTTCTTGTGCGGTACTATTTAAAGTGGCCAATTGAACTTGGATGCCCATACTTTTTTTATTGATGAGATTGCTCACATAATAAATAGAAAGCGATAGAACTGGCATCGGAGCAAGAGCGTATAGTGTTAATTCAGGACTCACACTTACCATCGAAATCACAATCATAATAACTAAAGTGATCAAATTGAATCCATACAAAATCGCTGGGCCAAGATACATTCTCACCTTCGTCACGTCTTCCGTAATTCTCGACATTAAGTCCCCGGTGTTATTTTTTTTATAAAAGGCAAGACTTAAATCTTCGTAGTGCTGGAAAATTTCTTTTCGCATATCATACTCGATCAGTCTGGACATCACAATAATTGTCTGCCGCATAAAGTACATAAACACACCTTGAATCAATGCTAAAACTAAAACTAGTACTCCAAAGAATAAAAGTGTTTTTCCAAACTCTTGAAAAAAAGTAGTCTGTAAATCAAAACCATCATACAGATGAAATATTTGTAAATTATCCACAACCAAGTCCAAGGCATTTCGAACCATTTGGGGTTGGAGCACATTGAAAAAATTAGCTGCCGTAACCATCAGGAAACCAATCAGCAAATACCATTTGTATTTGAAAAAATATTTATTGAGGACGAATAATGGTTTCAATAGATTGAGATTATTTTAGTGGAAGTTTATATTCTGATAACACGGTTTTAAACAACCATTTTTTCAAAGGGTTCAAAGGTAAGAAATCAACAGGGAAATAAGGTAAGTAGTCTTATCAATATTAAATGAAGGGATGATTATATCGGGTTTGGTTTTTTATAACTTTAGGTATATTTTTTGGGCTTGAAATTTCTAAATGATTTATTTTCTAAAACCATGATAAAACGTTTTAGAAACCTGTCCATCATGATAGCTAGAGTCATTTAATTTTAAGTCTTAATTGAAAAAATTATACAACAGCTTCTTCCATAACCTCTTGGTTTTCCTCCGGTTGCAAAGTTGAAAGGATAGTAAAATAAAAGGTTGTTCCTTTCTCTAGTTCACTTTCAAATGATATCGTTCCACCATGTTTTTCTACAATTTTTTTGCAAATAGCTAATCCCATTCCTGTGCCTTCAAATTTATCTTTAGTATGTAATTGTTTGTAGGGTTTGAAAATCTTATCTCGATATTCCTCAGGAATTCCGATTCCATTATCTTGGATAGAGAATTTCCAAAATCCATTTTCTAAGGTACAATTAATCTTAATTTCAGGAGTCGTGTCAGCGGATATAAATTTTAAACTATTGGCAATTAAGTTTTGAAATACTTGTCGCACTTTTGTTTCATCCACCATAATTTTTTGAGGTAAATTAGAAATACTAATCTCTGCATTTTTTTCTTTGATAGAAAAATCTAAATTGGCTAAAACTTCTTCAACTAAATGGTTTGCATCGTTAGTAGTCAAGTTGATTTGCAGAGAATTAACTTGTGAATAGGTCATCAAGTCATCCACTAAATTCCACATTAGTTTTGCTGCATTGATAATCATATCAAGATATTCCAATTCATTTTCATTTAATTTATCTTTAGCCCTGCGCTTCAATAAACTAGAAAAACTTCCAACCGTTCGTAAAGGAGATTTCAAATCATGTGAAGCAATATGAGCAAATTGTTCCAACTGAATATTAGATTCGATATATTTTTCGAGGATGTTATTTTTCTTTTCTAATTCTCCTTCTGCTCTTTTTTTTGCTTTGAAATTTTTATAGATCATCATGGCAGCAAGTCCTAAAACTAAAAATCCAATCACTAGAAATATTTGAATCAAACGTTGAAATGCTAACTCTGCTTCCCAAGCTAATTTATCTTTTTCTTGCTGAATGACCTGAGCTTGTTTTTGTTTTTCCAATTGATATTCAAAGTCTTTTGACAAAGGAATTTTCATTCTACTTTCATTAAAAAGACTATCCCGATAAAGCTTATTTAGTTCTAAATAATTGAGGCTAGTTTTAAATTGATTTGTTGCTTTGTAACCATTGTATAATATTTTAGAAGCATCTGAAAGAACGATCAATTGTTTATTTTTCAAGGCTGCATCATATACCGTATGAGCTAATCTAATGCTACTTTTGTAATCTTTTTTTCGGAGATTCATTTCCGCAGCCAATAAATTGGAATGCATAATTTCCACTTTATTTTTATTCATCAAAGCAGCCTCCATGGCTAATTTGTTATATTGTTCAGCAAGATCGAAGTTTTCTAAATTGATGTGGCAAGCAGAAATATTATTATAAATTATTGGAAGAGGATGAATAAAACCAGTACTCTTTGCATCTTGAAGTGCTTTGTATAATATTTGAATAGCTTGATCATAATTTCCTTGATCCAAATATGAAGAACCGATATTTAAGTTGACATTAATGATTTGTAAACTGTCCTGATCGATTTGATATGATTGACTCGCTTGTTCGTAATGTTGAAATGCCTTTTCGTAATTTTGATTGTCTTTGTAAATATTCCCGATATTATTATTGGCCATTCCAGAATATCGATGCAATTTCAGCTCATCATAAATTTTTAGCGCAATGTAATAATGTTGGATGCCTTGAGTATAAAGAAATTGCTCGATATACACATTTCCCAAATTCAGATTACAATGAGCAAAACCAGCTTGGTAATTAACCTCTTGGTAAGCATCGATTCCTTTTTGATAAAACTGTTCAGCTTCTTGATAGTTATTTTGGTACAATTGAATGGTTCCTAAATCTTTGTAACAATTTCCTAAATCTTTATAAAATTTATTTTTGGAAAAGTACTCTTCAGCTTGATTGAGGTATGAATTTGCTTTTTCAAAATCTGCAATCAATAAATGAGCTCTGCCCATTAAATATAAACTATTGGCTTTTAATTCTGGAAAATCATCAATCCTAGCAGCGTTTAAATTTTCGCTCAAATAGCTAATGGACTTATTTACATTAAACTTGAAGTTATATTCAGCTAAGTTATTTCTTACCTTAATTTTCTGTTCTTCATTTACGTTCGAGTTCAAAATAGTTTCTAAACTATCTGGACTAGTTGAGTAAAATGCATTTAAATTTGGATGGATAAAACTTATGAAAAATAGAAGAATTAAACTTTTAAAATTCACTTTCATATAAATTAAATTAATAACTAATGAAAGGGGGAATAACTAAAAGGTTTAGTCAAATTCATTTGTGGAAAATTTTGAAAAATCTCTATAATATATTTACTAAATTTAATGCCTAAAATTACTTTTTGGTTGGTTTTGGGAAATAATGATAGATTTTTTTAAATAAATAATAAAAATATGGGTTGGAAGGCATCTATGCTTATTGTTCAGAACACTTCGGAAATTAAAACTGCTGAGGAAGTGATTCAAAAAATTGATGATAATTATTATGATTTAGCAGGTGAAACAACTCTTGATAGTTGCGTTAATCCCCATGATGACTCAATTTATATTGGATTTTATAATAACAATATCATCATAACTTTGGAGGCAGAATATATTTTAATGTCAATAATTGATGACGGCGGCAGTATCGAAAATCGACTTAATGAGTTATGTCCTGGTGGTGAAATTATGGGCGTTTTTTGTCAAAGTACTACAAATATGCATGGCTATTTTTTGAATAAAGATGGCGATCGGGTACGTCATAAAATGATTTCATTTGAGGGGCCTCGATTGGAAGCTGGCCAAAGATTTGAGGAAGAAATTGAAATTTATAAGGATGCCAAGAAAGATGAAAATGGCGTAGAATATTGGCAGTTTGGAGATGATGAAAGTTCTCGATATGAAGAAAACCAATTGATGGAAAATTTTACTTTTGGAGTTGCCAAAAGATTATTAGGAGTTAAGTTAGATCACTCAGAGGGAGATGATTTGATGTTTCAAGTGAAGTTTAAAAAATTTGTCAAAGGGGAAAAACCAACTCCTTCTCCCAAGGAGGAAGAAGAAAAAACAACGAACGCTTCATCCTCCAGCACTACTTATCAACGTCCCGAAAGAACTACAGAACGGAGACGGAAAACTAATCCTCCAGTAAGTGAAGAAAGTGTTGCGGAAAATGCTGAGGTACCTCCTGTAGAACCTAAAACACCTCCTGTACGACAAAAAAGTACTCCACAAAAACCAAACAATGAGAATAGATTTAATCTTCCTTGGTACACGATTTTGATGTTGATAGTTGGATTATATTTACTTTATAATTTATTGAATTAATAAAATTTTATTTTAAAAATAGCAATATGGAAGCTTATGCAACTGCTTTAACTTATGCCATTCCAGGATTCGTCCTATTAGTAATTATTGAAGCCATCGCCGCAAGAATGATGGGGCAATCTGTCAATCGGGCGATGGATACTATTTCTAGTTTGAGCTCAGGAATGACTAATACTTTAAAAAGCTTATTAGGGTTATCTGTTGTTTTAGTGACTTATGGTTGGATGGAATCAAGGTTAGGAATATTTGATATTCAGTCCACTACGTGGTTATATGTTTTAGCATTTATAGGGACGGATTTTGCTAGTTATTGGGGGCATCGATTTAACCATACGATTAATATTTTTTGGAATCGACATATCGTTCATCATTCGAGCGAGGAGTTTAATTTGTCTTGTGCATTGCGTCAAGAAATTTCTGCATTTGTCGGAATTTATTTTTTCTTATACATTCCATTGGCTATTCTTGGCGTGCCACACAAGGTAATTTTGATAACTGCTCCGATACATTTATTTGCTCAATTTTGGTATCACACCCGACTGATTGGCAGGATGGGATTTTTGGAAAAAATATTAATGACACCCTCTCATCATCGAGTGCATCATGCGATCAATGATATTTATATTGATAAAAATTACTCAGCGATATTTATTTTTTGGGACAAATGGTTCGGAACATTTCAAGAAGAGTTGGACGAAGAACCACCTGTTTATGGAACGCTGAAGCCAGCCAATACATGGAATCCAGTTTTAATAAATTATCAACATGCATGGCAAATTGCCAAAGATGCTTGGCGAACGAATAATTGGATGGATAAAATCAGAGTGTGGTTCATGCCCACAGGTTGGCGACCAAAAGATGTTCAAGAAAAGTATCCTATCACTATTGAAGGAGTTCATACTCGTTCAAAATATGATTCTAATCCTTCTGATTTTTTAAAAGGATGGTCCTGGTTTCAATTGATTTTCAATAATTTATTAATTTATTTTTTACTAACTCAATTTGGAAAATTTGCAGCGGTTGATATCATTTGGTATGCTGCTTTTTTATTCGTTTCTATTTTTTCATACACGACCTTGATGGATCGGCACGTTTTTGCAATACCTGCGGAGGTGATAAAATTGGCAATAGGATCGTGGATAATTTACCAAATAGGAACCTGGTATAATTTAGATGAATTTATTGCAGGAGGATCAACTCTAGTGATGATTTATTTAGGGGCTTCAATGATTATGACCTTTTATTTTATCCTTTTTGAAAAAGTAAAGGATGAGAATAATATAAGAATCTCTACTTGAAATATTGGAGACTAATAGTTCTAGGATAAGAATCTAGGTATTTGTTAAGTGTAATTTCGCAAACAGATTAAACGATTTATTTTGCTGTATTATAAATACTTTGTATATTTGAAGCGGATATATTTATATTCCAATCTGATTTTTTTGTATTTAATTTCCCACGAATATTTTCCCAACTAAAATTAAAGCATTGCATTTGTCAATGTTATTCAATTAGTTGAGTACCCCAAAACGAAAAGAATAAAAGATGTATTCCCAATAACCGTTTAGAAGAGTCAAGGCTATGCCCAATCTTAGTTCTTGGCTCTCTTTTATTAGAGACTTTTTAGAAATTAAGTTCACAAAAATCTCTTTAATGTAAAAAAAAATAGAGGTTATCCATGATAATGGATAACCTCTATTTTTTTTGTGAATCAATTTATAATCGTATAAATTTTACCATTTGCGTGATATCATTTTGATTAGTTTGTAAAAAATAAACTCCTCGACTCAACTGGTTAATATTGATGGAGAAATTATTTTTACCCTTTTCAACTTGGAGTTCTTGATAATCAATCATTTTACCTGTTACATCCGTAATTTGATATTTGATATTTCCTTTCGTAACAGCATTATATAATAAGGTGAATTCATCTAATCCAACTGGATTGGGAAAAACATTTACAGAAATTACATCTTGAGGAAGTACTGATATTTGGATAATATCAGAATACGTGAATTTTTCATCAAAATCAGTTTGCATTAACCGATAGTAATTTACTCCTTCAAAAGGTGTAAAGTCAAAATGGTTATAGTTATGTGCTCTATCTGTAGTTCCATTGCCATTTACCGTAGCGATTGATTCAAACTCAACTCCATCCTTAGATTTTTCTAAAGTGAAAAAGTCATTGTCTACTTCAGATTCTGTTTGCCAAGACAGTTCAACAGCTTCATTTTTTAATTGTGCTCTGAAAGAAGTAAGCTCTACCGGAAGTGCTGCACCATCTACATTTAAAGTGTAATCCTCTGTTTCTCCAAAACTGTATGATCCACAAGCATTAGTAATCGGATTAGCTAGCACTACTCTCATAGTTGTGGTACCTGTAAGAGCAGTTGCAGGTACAGTAATAGTACTATTATAGCAAGGGGTCAATTGAAAAGACCCATTTAGCATTTGCTCACCGGGATCTAAAAAATCTCCATCTATATTCCAGTCTACCCAAATCTCAATATATCTTGTGAAATAACTTCCAAAGCATACACCTGTAATCAAACTAGAAGTAAAATTATAAGTACTTCCAGCTGTTACATCTGCACTCAAATTAGTAAAATTGGAGTAGCCACTTCCTGTACAACCAGAATTAATATTACTAATATCATTAGCCCCGTCTCCATCTAAAGTGAAATCTTCTAAAACAGAATTGACACAGCCTGAAGAATAATTAGGCGTACAATAAATCAATCCAGTAGTCAATGTTGCTACATTACTGTAGTTGTCACAAGCCGAGGCAACAGGACGTACTCTATACCAATAAGATGTATTACTATTAATATCTTCTGTATCTGTAAAAGCAGTAACATTTTCACCTACACCTCCATAGATAATAGGCAAGAAACCAGCAGAACTAGATGTCGTAGATCGTTCAATTATATATCCTAGTTCATTACTTGCATTATCAGTCCAAGTTAAGTCGATTTGATTTCCATTTAAGGTGGCAGTCATGCCTGTAGGAGTGGTTACTGAAGATGCTGTACAGGAATAATTATAAGCGGTATGTGTTAATCTAGTAGCCAATCCAGCTGCTATTCGAGTAAATTGACCTGATGTAAAAACACCTCCACAATTATCTGTATAATAAGACATGATGTTATTAATGGCGGTAGTAGGTAGATAAGTCACCCCTAAATCATCTTGAGCTGAACCTGTATAAGTACAAGTATTTATATCAAAATCACCAGAAGGAGGATTAGGATCAGCATCCGTGTCGCATAGTAAATCTCCATCGGTCGAACAATTGGCATTGCCTCCTGTTCGTACAACACGTTCCGCATCAGGGTCTAAAGGACCATTTTCTGTATCTTGGTGTGTATGATACAGACTAAAATAGTGTCCTAACTCATGTGAGAAAGTACTATTCGGAACATTATTAGCCACGCTATTAATCATAAAAATCCGATTACTTTGAACACTATTGAAAGGAAAATAAGCGTATCCAGCAGCATTGAAAGTACCAAGAGTTATCGTATTCATAAAGAAAACATTAATAGCATCCGTAACCTCTTCAGCTGCACAAAAAGTAGCTTCATCATCATTATCAGGAGATGATGTATCAAAGTCATACCAATCTGTATTATCGATATAATTAATACCACCACAGACATAAAACTCAACACTAGCATCATAATAGACATAATTCAGATTGGCCATTGCAATAGCTAAATCACCTAGAGATAAGCCACCTGAACCATCATCTCTTCGAATGATGTGAATCTTCATTGGGAGACAATTTGCTACATTGTTTCTTTGGGCAGCCAATTGATGTTCATTCGCAATAATATTTTCCAAAATATACTGACGGGTATCTTCATCTGGATCTGGCGTTCCACATCTATGTTTATCATTTTCGATAGGAATAACAGTTGTTTCCTCCTCCATTTTTGGAAGGATAGATTGTGTATTACCTTGGAAATAAATTGAGAAAATTAGGGCTAATGTTAGAAAAGATTTTGCCATGAATTTTTTTTTGGAGGTTGAAAAAATGTTATGTTGTGTATAATGTTTTATTAATCTAAAGAATTCCCCGATGCTTGCATCGGGGTAAATAAATTTTTATTAGAAAAAGGTGAGTTTTAATAAGTCGATAAAAACAGATGTAAATATGGGGTAAATAATATAAGTGTTAAAATTATATTTTATAAAGGTACATTTTTAATAAAAATACTCAAATTTAATTGTTGCTTATATTGGGATGTAGTTTTTTAGTATTAATACTAAAAATTGCAGATGTCATCGCCGTTGATTTTAAATTAGACCAAACCAAACCAAATCATAGCGATATTAATGCCTAATCCAATTCTTTAAATTAATATCCCGTCGCCTATCGAAAATTGGAGAGGCGGAGTTTATTATATACGAACCATTCAAAATCAAACGATTAAAACAATCAAATTTTTAAAAACGAATTAATCGTATTTTTTATAAAATAAATGAGCCTCACTTTTGAAAGAAAGTGAGGCTTTTTCTTTTTCAAAAAATATTCAGGGTAGTTCTTTTTCCAATGAATGAAGTTATTAGATCGACCTTCAAATGTCAAACGAATAAAATTCCATTTAAAAACTGTTTATCCCTTAGGGTTGTTATTTTTGCATTAGAAAAAATAAAATTTGTCTCAACGCAAAATCATTCATATCGACATGGACGCTTTCTACGCATCTGTAGAACAGCGTGATAATCCTGACCTTCGAGGAAAACCTATTGCGGTCGGAGGTTCTGCGATGCGTGGTGTGGTGGCTGCCGCCAGTTACGAAGCTCGGAAATATGGCGTTCGTTCCGCCATGCCTTCCATTACCGCGAAGCGATTATGTCCTGATTTGATTTTTGTCAAACATCGTTTTGATGTGTATCGAGAGGTGTCGAATCAGATTCGAGAGATATTTGCAGAGTACACCGATTTAGTGGAACCACTTTCTTTGGACGAGGCATTTTTGGACGTGACTGAATTAAAGGAAGAAAATTTTAAACACCTGATCGACAAATCGGGAATTCCTTCAGCCACCATGATTGCTAATGAGATTCGGAAAAAGATTTTTGAGAAAACCCAATTGACTGCTTCGGCAGGTGTATCGTTCAATAAATTTTTGGCAAAAGTAGCTTCCGATATCAACAAGCCAAATGGAATTAAAGTGATCACTCCTCCAGAGGCAATTGTATTTTTAGAGAATTTACCTGTTGAAAAATTCTTTGGAGTTGGGAAAGTAACTGCGAAGCGAATGCACACTTTGAGGATTTTTACGGGCAGAGATTTAAAACAAAAATCTGAACTAGAATTGGTACAACGTTTTGGGAAAGCAGGAAGACATTATTATCGAATCGTTCGAGCTGAGGATAATCGAAAAGTAAACCCCAATCGAATTCGAAAATCCATTGGAGCAGAGCGTACTTTTTTTGATGATCTAAAAACGGAAAAAGGAATGTTGGAAAAATTAATTCCCATTGCTGAGAAAGTTTTTGACTATATGAAAAAGGCAAATAATTTTGGACGAACAATTACTTTAAAAGCTAAAACTCCAGAATTCCAATCCATCACTCGAAGTAAAACTTTTTCTTCTGAACCAAAAGATCGAACACTATTTTTATCCATCGTTTCTGATTTATTAAAAAATCATTTCCATGAATTTCAGGAAGTGAGATTGTTGGGAGTACAAGTTTCTAATTTGGAGAAAGACCAAAAGATGGTTGGAGGCATTCAATTAGAGTTTGATTTTTGGGATTTGGAAAATGACGAGGAGGAATAAAATTTTTATTTAAACTGTTTTGCTTTGTTACTGTTTGATTTGCTGAATGTATTTATTTTTGGATCAACGAATTAAAATCAGCAATATATTTTGAGAAAAAAATTAATCATTTTTGATATCGATGGGACTCTTTTATATTCCAATAAAATAGACAGTCAATGTTTTGCGGATACTTATGAGAAAGTTTATCAATCAAAATTTCCAACAATTGATTGGTCTAAATATCCACATGTCACCGACGATACTATTTTTAAAACGGTCATTCAAAATCATTTTCAACGAGAAGCAACTCATGATGAAATGCACCACTTTCAAAATGAATATGTGACTTTAATTCAAATGAAAAGAGAGGAGCGACCACATGAATTCAAAGAAGTTCCAAATGCTCGAAAAACGATTGAACATTTATTAGATAATGATGTTTACGAAGTAGGAATTGCGACAGGAGGATGGCGTAGACCTGCTATGGTTAAATTAAATCACATCGGAATTCCTACCTCAAATTTGCACATGAGTTTTGCAGATGGAAACCCCACTCGAGAAGATATTATCAATGGCGTGTTCCACCAAACTAATGCAAAAAAAATGTCTTTCGAAAAAATTGTTTACGTAGGTGATGCAATTTGGGACGTGAGTACTACCCGAAATATGAATATTCCATTTATTGGAGTAAGAAGGGAAGGAGATGAGGATTTTTTAAAACAATTTGGTGCAGAGACTGTTATTAAAGATTATAAGGATATTAATTTATTTTTGACCTCAATAGAAACGTCAGAAGTCCCAAAAGAGGGAAAAAGATAATTTTTTTAAAAAAGATTTTCAAATTCTTGCATTTATTTAAAACGTTAGTATCTTTGCAGCGCCTTAGAAGAAAGGCAACCAAATATATGATCGGCTAGCTCAGCTGGTAGAGCACTTGACTTTTAATCAAGGGGTCCCGGGTTCGAACCCCGGGCCGGTTACATCCAAACAAAAAAGCTCAAAAACGTAATGTTTTTGGGCTTTTTTTATTTTTTAGAGATCTTCAAAACTACTCACTTTAGTTTAGACTTTTCACTCTCCATCTTTTCGTTGTGCCAAATCGATCACCAACTGAATCAACTCTACCGCTGAATTAGTTATGCCAAATGCATAAGCTGGAACTCCTCTTGAAATATCTAGATCAGTTATATAAAAAATCACTTTTCGATGATATTTTGGATTAATGGCATAAAGCTGTTTAGTGAAATCAATTCCTTCTGTAAAATTTTCATTCCGACTAATATCTGAAATGATAAAATCAATTTCATCTTCATTGTTTTCAATAAAATCCTGAGCAGCTTGAGTTGAAAGAACTAGGGTAGAATTTACCCCTAAT
>CAYGRM010000081.1:0-17554 GCA_964352225.1 uncultured Saprospiraceae bacterium
AAAAATCCTGAAAGGGTAAGGTCTTGTACATTAACTTGTACAAGACCTTTTTTTTGACCTAAGCTGAAACCTTTTTGAAGTGTTTTGAAACAAGAAGGACATTTTACCATGCTTCGGAGTTTCGGGGTCTCATATTTATTAGCTTTATTGAGTATTTTTACATTTGATTTTTATTTCAAATAGAATTCTTAAAATGGGCAACGAAAACTATTTAAGTATGAAGCTATGTCTTAAGATAATCTATATAATCACTTCCTTTATTATCTTCTTTCCATCTCAATTTAATGGTCAAGTAGTCATCAACGAATTCATGTCTGATAATGTAACTGCTATTGCAGATCAGGATGGAGAATTTAGTGATTGGATTGAATTATATAATGGTAATAATGATCCAATTAACCTTTCTAATTTTTCTTTATCAGATGAAAGCAATGAATTAAATAAGTGGAATTTTCCTGAGATAATAATGCAACCACATAGTTTTCTCTTAATATTTGCTTCAGGAAAAGATAGATTAGATATTGCTGATGAGTTACATACTAATTTTAAAATTTCCTCTAGTGGCGAACCACTTTTTTTATCAAATTCCATAGGACAAATAATTGATCAAATTGATCCCGTAGAATTAACTGAAAACAAATCTTATGGAAGATCTCCTGATGGTTCCATTAATCTTTTTCCCTTCCTTTTTACAACTCCAAATAACTCTAACAATTTAAATAATCAATTAACTTTTGAATTCAAAGGTGGATTTTATACTGATTCATTTTTCCAAAAAATTACATCATTAACTGGGGATACAATTTACTATACACTTGATGGAAGTATTCCAACAAACAGTTCCACAATTTTTTCAGATTCGCTCTTGATAGATTATAAATATTCAGCTGATAATGTAATATCAAATATTTCAACAACTCCTGAACAATCATTGATTAGTTACAAAGCATGGGAAGCTCCAAATTATAAAATAGACAAAGCAAACATTTTAAGATGTGCTACCTATAAAAATGGTTTACGAACAAGTGAAATTTACACACAGACCTATGTAGTAGATAGTGTTATTTTCGAAAAATATGAGATACCAGTAATTTCACTAATTACTGATCCTGATAATCTTTTTGGCCATAACAAAGGGATTTATGTTCCAGGCGAAAATTATAGTACAGATGATCCAGCTTGGACAGGAAATTATTTTCAACGTGGAGAGTTATGGGAAAGACCTGTGCATATAGAATATTTTGAGAAAGATGGAAGTCTTGGATTTGCTCAAGATGCAGGAATAAGAATCCATGGAGGTAAGACGCGACAAGGTGCTCAAAAGTCATTTAAGTTATATGCTAGAGATGATTATGGCAAAAAATATTTTGATTACAGTTTGATGCCGCATCGACCGCACGACAGATATAAAAGATTTACACTCCAAACTACTTTTGGTTCTTGGGAGAATGCAATAGTTAGCGATGTTTTGGCTCATGAAATTGCAAGAGAAATTGGGATAGACTATTTGGATTATAGACCAGTTGCGGTTTTTATCAATGGTGAATATTGGGGGATCCAAATTATCCGAGATAAAATTGATGAACGTTATGTGGCATACAGTAATAACCTAAAGGAAGACTCGGTTGAGATAAGAGGATTTTACAATGTTCCCTTTTTGTATTTGACAGTATTTGTGGATGAAAATGATATGACCGATACCGAGAATTATGAATATGTAAAAACCAAAATAGACATAGATAACTTCATCGATTATCATATCCTACAAATGTATCTTAGAAATTTTGACTGGCCAGCAAATAACATTGATGCATGGAAAGAAAAAAATGAAAATGGAAAATGGAAATGGTTGTTCTATGATGTTGATGCTGCTTTTGGGAATTACAATGCTAATATGTTTAATCATATGACGCCAACCGATTCGTCAATAATTTGGCCGAACTCATTGGGTTCAACATTATTGTTTAGAAAGTTAGTTCAAAATCAGGATTTTAAAAATCAATTTATAGCGAGGTATGCTGAGCTTTTAAATAACAATTTTCAAAAAGAACCACTTATTGAAAAACTAAAAAAATTAGAGAAACTATTTGAACCAGAAATGCCCCGACATATCAAAAGATGGAATTATTATGAAAGTATTTCTGATTGGAGAGACACGCTCAATAATACGATTGTCAATTTTATAGAAAATCGACCATGTGCTGTTGAAAAACACCTAACAGGATTCTTTAACCTTTCAACATTTAATTTTCAATGTATGGAGGGGAATATGATAGATTCGAAAATTAAAATTCTACTCGCCCCAAATCCGAATAGTGGCAATTTTTATATTTATAATAATTTCTCTGAGGATATTTCGGGAGAGGTAATACTAACTGATATTTTAGGAAGAACAGTTTACACTAAGAGTGATGTGTTTTTACCCAAAGATGAAAAACTATATTTTGATTTTTCTTATCTACCCAATAATACATACATCTTGATTTTTAATAATCAAGATTTTAAAGAGGCGAAAAAATTTATACTATTTAATTAGACCGCTTTCCAATAAAACATTCCTAACCAATTTGTAAGTAACTTTTTTATATCTTTTTTCTTTTAAAAAAACTTAAATTTGCCATCCTTGTTAGAAAGCTAGAAAATCATTAAAAAAAACAATTATTATTTTTTAGCTAAGTAAATTAGATATGAACAAAGAACAATCTTTATCTCTTCGAATGGAATTAGTATGGTGGATTTTTACGGCCGTAGTTGTATTTGCTATTTTATTTCCAATCATAAAAAACGTAGATGATTATCCATTCTTACTTCCAAATATTCTTTTTATTGTTGTCTTTATCACTTTCGCTAGGTATATTTTTTTATTAAAACATACCTTTCTTGCTAATAGACAAATATTAAAAGTGATTATTTTTTTCCTTTGCTTACCATTATTTTCATATTTAGTCAATGAATTGACAAGTGTGCGATCATATTTAGATGAACAAGGAATTGATACTCTGGTGAAAAATTTATCTTATGAAAATCATTGGAGCTTTGCTAATTATGTGAAAACAGAAATGTACTTTTTTGGTGCAGCAAGTCTGGTTGTCACGGCTTTGCTTCCTCTGAGATTATTACTTTCCGTTTGGCGAAATAGAAATAGAGGAACAGTTTAAAACCATAAAACATATTTGATGAAATCTTATTTGCAAGAATTGAATGATGTACAAAGAGCCGCAGTTACAAATACTGATGGCCCTGTTTTAGTGATTGCCGGACCTGGTTCGGGAAAAACTAGAGTATTGACTTATCGGATTGCACATTTGATTGAAGAAGGGGTTGCACCTTGGGAAATTTTAGCGCTGACTTTCACCAATAAGTCCGCTCGTGAAATGAAAGCGAGGATTGAAAAAGTGGTAGGAGAAAAAGCGAGTAGAGTTTGGGCAGGAACCTTTCACTCCATTTTTGCTAGAATTTTAAGAGTAGAGGCAGATAAACTTGGTTACGCTTCAAGCTTTACTATTTATGATACAGATGATTCCAAAAGTCTTTTGACTTCGATCATCAAAGAGATGAATTTGGATACAAAAGTTTATGCAGCCAATGGTGTTCGAAGCAGGATTTCTTCCGCAAAGAGTAATTTGATTACGCCAATTGCATATAAGGATAATAAAGAATTGATCCTCCAAGATAAAATGAGTAAGCGTCCATATATCCATGCTATTTATGCAAAATATGTGGAAAGATGTCAAAAGGCAGGAGCCATGGATTTTGATGATTTGCTTTTTCAAATGTTCAGGTTACTTCATCAAAATCCTGATGATGTTGTCGAAAAATATCGTCACAGGTTTAAGTATCTTTTGGTTGATGAGTTTCAGGATACCAATTATTTGCAATATGCAATTATTAAAAAATTGGTGCGATATCAAGGAAGTCCTGAAAATATTTGTGTGGTTGGTGATGATGCACAAAGTATTTATGCTTTCCGTGGGGCAACAATTGATAATATTTTAGATTTTGAAAAGGAGTTTAAAAATCTAAAAATATTCAAGTTAGAGCAAAATTATCGTTCTACTGAACACATTGTTCAAGCAGCTAATGAATTGATCAGAAATAACCAAAAACAAATTCCTAAAAAGATTTGGTCTGATCGAGGTGCCGGACAGAAAATTCAAGTTATCCAAGCCATCACAGATAAAGAAGAAGGAAAACGAGTTGCAGATGTGATCTTGGAGCAAAAAAATAGATTTCACTTAAAGAATAATGAAATTGCAATTTTGTATAGAACAAATTCGCAATCAAGAATTTTTGAAGAATATTTAAGACGATATAATATTCCTTATAAAGTGTTTGGTGGACTTTCTTTTTATCAAAGGAAAGAAGTAAAAGACTTGTTAGGTTATCTTCGATTGACAATCAACAAGCGAGATGAAGAAGCACTCAAACGGATTTTAAATTACCCACGACGAGGAATCGGAAAGACGACGATTGACAAAATTTCAGCGATGGCTGCCGAGACGGGGAAGACCATGTGGGAGTGCTTGCAATTAGATCAAGCAAGCGTCAAGGCAAAGCGGCAATCAACAAATTTGATAAAGCAATAATGAGTTTTACTCGAAAAGCCGAAAACTCAAATGCTTACGAAGTAGCGATTCATGTGGCAAAAAATAGTGGACTACTTGCTGAGATGCAAAAAGATCAATCGCTCGAAGGATTAGGAAGAATAGAAAATGTAAATGCATTGTTAGATGGAGTGAAAGAGTTTGTAGAAAATGATGAAATCCTTGATGAAGCTACGTTGCCTGATAAAACCTTGACAAGTTATTTGCAAAATATTGCTTTGCATACCGATATGGACACGCAAGAAGATGAAACCGAATTTGTTACTTTGATGTCCGTTCACTCTGCGAAAGGGTTGGAGTTTAAATCAGTTTTTGTCGTTGGTTTGGAAGAGAATTTATTTCCATCATTTATGTCAATGGAAAGTAAAGAAGGATTGGATGAAGAGCGCAGGTTATTTTATGTAGCAATTACCAGAGCAGAACAATATTTGACCTTATCTTTTGCCAGAGGGAGATACAAATTTGGAAAACTAAGAAATGATCAACCAAGTCGATTCTTAAATGAAATTTCTCCGCAGCATTTCGACACTTCATTGAGTGTCGGTGGAAGTATGAGCGTTGGTTCAGGTACAGGTAGAAGTGCCGAGCGATTGACTTCCGGAGTGAAAGGAAACTTCAAAAAAAGAGGTACGGTGGTCGCTCCTAAATTTGCAGTTGACCCAAGTACTTTCAAGCCTGATTCACCTTCTAAGGTTCAGGCAGGGATGAAGGTTTTGCATTTGAGATTTGGAGAAGGCAAAGTGATTAGCATTGATGGAGCAGTCGATAATCGAGTAGCTACGATTATGTTTCAAGGAATAGAAAGTCCAGAGCGAAGGATTATGTTGAAGTATGCGAAGTTGCAGATATTGTAAAACCCCTGTCCCCTACCATGCCTGCCGGCAGGCAGGAAGGGGAACGATAAAATTGTTTTTATTTTAAATTAACAAAATCTACTTTCAATTGATTTAATTGTAAATAAATGCTGCGATCAAAAACGAACTTAACTCTATCGTTCCCCTTCCTGCCTGCCGGCAGGCATGGTAGGGGACAGGGGTTTCAATCTTAGCAAAACTCTTGAATCAAATTTTTTCACCACCTCATATTTCTCAATACTAATTTCTGGGAACCAACTTTCCTCGATGTAATAATAATCATAAAATTCATCTTTAGAAAGCTGTTCCAACCTCACCATATCTACTTGATCTTCAAGTTTCCAAATTTTTTCATAGTAATGAAAAGACGGGGAATTCCACGAACGAATTCCAAAAGTTACTTTCCTTTTAGGTTTTTCATTTTCCAAAAAATAGGTAATCACATCTTTAGTATTGGTATCAAACCACCATTCTCTGACTGTAAACGTATTGGCACATCTTGAAAAATGATAAGAGTAGGCGAAAAGTGGAATTAGGCAAAGACTTAATTGTAGCCATTTTTTTTTGTCAAAAAAACTAAAAAAGAAAATTGGAAGGATGGAGAAAAGGGGGAAATAAATTAAAGCAGTTCGATCCGCTAGAAAAGGAGTGCCCAATAAATGAAACTGAGCAATTGTGCTCCAACAAGCAATCGTAAATAAAATTCCAAAAACAAAAGCTCCCGTAATTCTATTGCCTACCTGCTCGGTAGAAAGGTTAATTTTTTTCGAAAAAAGTTTTTTAGACGAATAAAAAATCACACTTAAATAAGTAATTAACGCAATCCCAAATAAAACCTCTGGGAAATCTAATCCAAAATATCTTTTCCCAAAAAGACTTTGATTAATTAGTGAAAGAACGGTATCATTATAAAAACTTCCTCTCTCTCCATAAAATTCATTGTTAGCACTAACTCTTGAAATAGGGTAGACTAGAAGTGCAAACAAGGCAATACTCGTCAGAATTGCTGCAGTATTTTTTTTCAAAAAATAAATTAGGACGGAAGTATCAATTTTATTTTTCAAAAAATCGCGAAGGAATATGAAATTAAACGCTACAATTAACGCTAAAAAATAATTCAATGCAATTAGAATACTATAGACGGAAAGCCCTGCGAAAATAAATGACCAATTGATATATTTATTTTTTTTCTCTTCAACATAACGATATAAATAAAACATGCTAGCCATCATCAACCCCCAGCTCAAACTATAGCCACGCGCTAACCCGAAGAAATCCATAAAATATGGATTAAGATGTAACAATACTATTCCGGTCAAAATAACAATAGTTTTATGACTAATTGAATGAATTAATTTGAAGGAAAAAAAAATGTAAAGGAAGTGACCAAAAAGGGAAGGAAGTCGAACTGAGAAATCAGAATCTCCCAAAATCCAAGTACTCAACCTAATTAAAAGCGTATTTAAAAAATGATTATTGGTATTGATAGGATTATTTAGAAAAACATCTTTTAGTGGAACCTGAACGTAAACTAAAAAGGTCGTTGCTTCATCAATAGTCATTGGAACTTTTACTGCTCGAAGGGTCGAGTAGGAAAGAAGCAGAATTCCTGCAATCCAAAAAATGAATTGATGTAATTTATCTTTTGACAAAATTATTCTAGGTTAATTTTTTTGCAAAATATCATTTACTTTTGGAATCAAAGAATGAACAAGAAATAGATTTTTCAAAATGAATATTAATAGTCGAACACAGTTGGTCAAAGAAGCTGCCTACAAATTAGGCTTTGAATTCGTAGGAATTGCCAAGGCGGAAAAGATGGAAGAAGAATCTAGAAATTTAGAAAAATGGCTCAAAAGTGGGATGCATGGAAAAATGCAGTATATGGAAAATCATTTTGAGAAAAGAACAGATCCCACCAAACTAGTGGAAGGTTCAAAATCTGTAATTACATTGTTATATAATTATTTTCCAGCAGAACAACAAGAAGATCCTACGGTTCAGAAACTAGCAAAATATGCTTATGGTAAAGATTATCACTTTGTCATTAAGGATAAATTAAAAACGTTTTTGGAAATTATTCGGACTGAAATAGGAGAGGTAGACGGAAGATGTTTTGTGGATTCAGCTCCTGTTTTAGAGAGAGATTGGGCGAAGCGAAGTGGATTGGGGTGGATAGGAAAAAATACTTTATTGATTCATCCCAAACGAGGTTCTTTCTTTTTTTTAGCAGAGCTAATTATAGATTTGGTATTGGAATCGGATGGCCCGATTAAAGATTACTGTGGACGTTGCACCCGTTGTATTGATGCTTGTCCTACTGAAGCTATTTCACCAGAAGGATATGTTCTAGATGGAAGTAAATGTATTTCTTATTTTACGATTGAACTGAAAGAATCTATTCCCGAAAGTTATAAAGGTAAATTTGAGAATTGGATGTTTGGTTGTGATATTTGTCAGGATGTATGTCCATGGAATCGTTTTTCACAAAAACATAATGAACCAGAATTTGATCCACATCCAGATTTATTAAAGATGAAAAAAGAAGATTGGGAGGAAATTACCAAGGAAGTTTTTCAAAAAATATTTAAGAAATCTGCCGTCAAAAGAACAAAATTTGACGGGCTGAAAAGGAATATTGATTTTCTTAAAAAATAAAAGGGTTGTTAATTCTAATGAACTAACAACCCTTTTATTTCTTGTAAAATTGCTTAGAGAGCTACCGTCTTAAAGCTAGGTAAAACATTAATTTCTAACCAAAAATTGGTGGTAGCTCGAATGATTTTACTGAACTCGGTAATGTCCTCTGGTTTTTTGATGCAGGCATTTGCTCCATATTCGTAGCAAGTAATTATTTTATCATAATCATTTGAAGAAGTAAAAACCACAATTGGTATTTTTTTCAAAACGTCATCTGTATAAAATTTCTTTAGAATATCCATTCCGTCAATTTTAGGCAAGTTAAGATCTAAAAGGACTAACCCTAAATCTTCAATATCGCCTTTTTCGAAAAAATCTAGTAGTTCTTGACCATCTTTGACGATGGTTATTTCTGCATAAAGGTTAATTTCTTCAAAAGCTGATTTAATTAATTCTAAGTCAGCTAGATTATCTTCGGCGATGAGAATTTGTCTTACTCGTTTCATGGAGCGAATATTTAGTTTTAATTACTTGAGTAATTTTTATTGTAAATGACTATTAGTTAGTTATATCACGAATAAAAAAAATAAATTTTTCTGAATTAATATTGGATTTTCTAATAGAAATGGGGATTGGAGAGGGATAATATTAAGAAGTTTCCAATTAGTAATATGATCTAATACAAAGGTTATTCCAGTTATTTTTTTTAAGTATTCTTAAGAATGAAAAGAGGTGAAATTGAGGAAAAAAAAGAAATTAATCTTCTTCGAGATTAGATTCTCGGATAATATAAAGAGGTCGATTTCGAATATTATGATTCATTCGGCTTAGATATTCTCCAATAATTCCAATAGCAATCATCTGAATTCCGCCAATAAACAAAATAGCAATCATTAAGGAGGTCCATCCAGGAACAGAATTTTCCCAAACAAATTTAGCCAGAAGAGCATAAATTGCTACAAAAAAGGCAATAATCGAAACCATAAATCCAAAGTAAGTCACAACTTTTAAAGGTACATCTGAAAATGCGGTAATTCCATCAAGCGCAAAGTGTAACATCTTTCGATAAGTATAACCTGTAGCACCTGCTTGACGTTCTTGGCGATCATATTCTACAAAAGTCTGATTGAATCCAACCCATGAAATTTGACCACGGAGGTATTTATTTTTTTCAGGCATTTCTCGCAAAACTTCCACAATTTTTTGATCAATCATTCTAAAATCACCGGTATCGACTGGGATAGATATCGAAGTCATTTTAGCCAAAATACGATAGAAAGCTTTGGCGGTGAGAAGTTTTAAAAAACTTTCGCCTTTTCGGTTTTTTCTTTTTGCATAAATCACTTCAAAGCCTTCATTTCTTTTTTGATACATTTCTGCAATCAATTCTGGAGGGTCTTGGAGGTCTGCATCGATGATCACGACTGCGTTTCCACTAGTTTTGTCAAGGCCTGCCGTAACCGCTATCTGATGTCCAAAATTTCGACTGAAGTCAATGTACTTTACCTCAGCATATTTTTTGGATAAAACTTTAATCAAACCAATTGAAGCATCTTTGCTACCATCATTGACAAAGATTAATTCATAAGTAACATTCAAATTTTGCATGACCTGCGAAAGCCGATCATACAAAGTTTGAATGTTATTTTCTTCATTATAAACTGGAATGATTACAGATATATCCATAGATATTTTCTTATCCTAAGTTTTTACACGTTTAATTTTAGCACCAATCGCATTCAATCGCTTGTCAATATCTTCATAACCTCGGTCGATTTGGTGAATGCTTCGAATGGTGCTCTTTCCTTTAGCAGAAAGTGCGGCAATCAAAAGTGCTACTCCCGCGCGAATATCGGGAGAAGTCATTTCGATACCTCGGAGTTGAGATTTTCGATTCAATCCGATTACGGTTGCTCGGTGCGGATCACAAAGAATAATTTGTGCGCCCATATCAATTAGTTTATCGACAAAGAATAATCTACTTTCAAACATCTTTTGATGAATCAAAACACTACCATTCGCTTGCGTCGCCATCACTAAGATAATGGAAATTAGATCTGGGGTGAATCCAGGCCATGGTGCATCATAAATCGTCATGATAGAACCATCGATAAAACTTTGAATGGTATAAGATTTTTGTTTTGGAATAAAAATATCATCTCCTTTGACTTTAAATTTAACACCTAATTTTCTGAAAACAGAGAGTGTATTTCCTAATTGATCGACGCGACAATCTTTGATCGTGATTTCAGATTGGGTCATGGCAGCTAATCCAATAAAACTTCCAATTTCAATCATATCAGGCAAAATTCTGTGTTTTGTTCCTCCCAATTCATCCACTCCTTCGATGGTTAAAAGGTTAGATCCAATGCCTGAAATTTTTGCGCCCATGTCATTGAGCATTCTACAAAGTTGTTGCAAATAAGGTTCGCAGGCAGCATTGTAAATGGTCGTTGTCCCCTTGGCCAAAGCTGCAGCCATAACTATATTGGCAGTTCCGGTCACGGAAATTTCATCCATGAGTAAGTATGTTCCTTTTAATCTTTTTGATTCTAGGAAAAACTTTTCGCCTTCATATCTGAATTTTGCGCCAAGTTTTTGAAAACCTAAAAGGTGGGTATCCAATCTTCGGCGACCAATTTTATCGCCTCCAGGTTTGGGCAAACTTGCTTTTCCGAATCGAGCTAGTAAAGGTGCAATCAACATGACTGAACCTCTAATTTTTTTTGCGTCTTCCTGAAAATCATCAGAATGATAAAAGTCTAAATCAATTTCGTCGGCTTGAAAAGTAAAAGTATTGCCTTTAATTTTTCTAACTTTTACACCTAGGCCTTTTAATAAATTTAGCAACTTTCGAACATCCAAAATATTTGGAACATTGCTGATTGTCACTTTTTCTTTAGTTAAAAGTACGGCGCATAAAACTTGTAACGCTTCGTTTTTTGCTCCTTGAGGAGTGAGGGTTCCTTTGAGCGATATTCCTCCTGTAACTTCAAATGATTCTTGCATGTCTTTTTTTTAATACAATGATAAAGGCTAAAACCTGTATCACCTTGGTACATCTATTTTTTGCAGACAAAATTATAATATTCGCAGGAGTATTCTTTAAATAATGGATTTTTTTCCAAAAAAATAGTTGTGGCTAGTAATTTAGTCAATCACCAACTTCCCATTTCCTAACAATACATTTCCATTTTTGATTTTATAAAAATAGATGCCGTTCGAAAGATTTTTTTTATAAAAAGAAAAAGTAGAGTTGACATGCGTTTCCTCGCGAACCATTTTTCCCATCACGTCAAAAACTTGGAGATTGATATTTTTAGTGTTTGAGGTTTTGATTTCGAAAGTAGTTTGAGTTTCCATCGGATTTGGAAAAACGTCAATGGATGATACATTTGGAATTTCTTTTTGAGAAGTAATCGTTCCTCCTATTTTTTTTAATAACATACCTTCAGAAGCTTGTCCTGCTAAAATATAGTCTCCATCAAAAGTTGGTTTTATGGAGGCTATTTTTTGTTCGGCAGAATTAAAATTTTCATACCAAACCATTTCTCCCTCATCATCTAATTCCATGATATAACCATTATCTGCAAAAGACCAAATATGTAAAATGTCACCAACAATAGTGTAACCTCCATCATCACGAATAATAATATCTGAGACAATATCAATATTTTCAATAGTCAAATTTTTAATCCATTCTCCATTTCCAAGTGAGTCAGTTTTAAAAATTAAGGGGAAAATATCTCCAATACCTATTGTCCGACCACCTATGATATAACCTCCATCGGGAGTTTGTTTTACGACATACCCTTCTTCCGAATTTGAAAAATTATAAGGATTTTGCCATTCTATATTTCCGTTAGGGTCAAGTTTAAAAAGGTTCAATTCATTTCCAATTACTCCAACTACAATTGCACCACCATCATTAGTTGCACCAATATATGCCTCATGAATATGATCGGAGAAAGTATGATATTTTTCCCACAATAAGTTTCCATCTGTATCTGATTTCATAATATAAAAACTTAATAAATCTGGAAAATTTGGAGTTGTAATTCCTGAAAGCATAAAATTATCATCTGTAGTCTTGACTCCACTTGTGATGTGTCGAGAAGTATCTGCATCAAAAGTTTTTTCCCAAATTACTTCTCCCTCGGAATCAGTTTTGAAGATATAAGGAATGCTAGATTGGCTTCCTCCAAGAATAAAGTCGCCGTCAGGTAGTTCATCAAGTAACACAACACTTTCATCATTAATCTCGCCTGCTTTGTAATTGTGTTCCCAAAGTATAATTCCAAGTGAATCCGTTTTTGCAAATCTAATTCCATGACGAATTGCTCCTGTTGGAAAATCTAATTCCCCTGCTATGACAAAACCGCCATCAGAAGTTGGATGCACCTCCAAACCCAAAGTCAGCACTTCTTCTGGATATGAAAAAACAGTTTCCCAGCCTTGAGCAATGGTAGAAAAAGGAGAGAGAAAGAGTAGAAAAGTGAATAGATTTTTCATGATTTTCATTTTTTAAAAATAAAAAGGGTTTGCCAAAAAGGTACAAGGATATTTTTTTAAAAGTTGGATAAAAGTCAAAGGCATAATTATTGAATGATCGAAGATACTAGGAATTCCCCTCATCTGATATTTTTAATTTTTTTGAAAAATACCTAATGATGAGAGCACCTAATGAAATTTTGGATGATGAATTCATTTTATCCAAAAGAAAAAAAGCCTACCGTCGGTCTTCTTTGCTCAAACGGTTTCTAAATTTAGCAATTGATTATTTGACCATTTTACATTTATCTATTTTTGTAGGAGTATTGTTAGGGATAGTTTTTTCTGTTTTGGGAAAAAATGAATGGTTGGTAATTTTCCAAGATGATTCTACCAATTTGGGAATTGGTTGCTTGGTAATTTCGATTTATTATATTGGATGTGAATTTTTTTTGGAGGGAAAAACTTTAGGAAAATATGCTACTCAAACTTCAGTCAAAAACATATCAGGAGAGCGTGCTTCATTTGTCGATATTTTAATTCGAACGGCATACCGATTTTTTCCATTGGAACCTTTTTCTATTTTTTTTGGAAAAAAACAGGGATGGCATGATTCCCTTTCTTTGACGATGGTAGTAGATGATTGAATAAGGAATTTCCAATATCCAACTATTGAAAATGGAAGTGTTTTTGCTTAAGTTGGATTTTGGAAATTCCTTAGTGAAGCATTGCCTCTTGATTATTCAGAATCACTCTTCAGAATTAACTGCCGCAGCAGAGTTGTTTCCAAACTTAGTATTTCGCAAAATATTTTCAATGCGTTCCATAAACTTTCTTTTAGTTGTCGATGGTGCGTGGACAAAACCTTCAATATAGAGTAATTGATCAGTCGATTTATCATGAATCAAGTAACCGATAAATGGCCCTCCCATAAAGTCATTCACCAAATCCCAAACGCCTCGAACTTCAACGGCATAGCTTCCATGAAGTTCCATCGGAATAGCAAACATAGGCAAGTCAACATCATTCGTTCTCATGTATGCACCATTAACTTCAGTAGTGATATATTTCTTTCCTAGTGAATCTCGAATGGTACGAATTCCTTCTTTTGTAAATTGCTCTTGACTAATGTAAGGTAATTTATGGATAAAAATATTTGAACTTAACTCTGAAGATTCTTTTCTAAGCCAGATAGTATTTTCTTCATCAATAGCGACAAAGTACTCTTGTGGTATTTTCATCTCAGCACCCATTTTCTCTTTTATATTTTTTTCCACACCGATGTTTCGACCTTTGATATAAGCTAAAGTTCCAATTTGATTTTGATCAAAATCATGGACTCGCTTTGCAATATTTGGAAAACTAGCTTTGATATTTTCAGAAAGTGCTTGCTGTGAATTTCCAAAAATAAAAGTTAACAATTGACCTCGAGCCCATTTGTTATGCCCTACGACAGTATGAAATGTTGGATCTGTTTTCGCTCGATTGACTTTTTCAGCACCAAGATCTTTTTGGATAATTTTATTGGTTTCAGAATGGACATCTTGAAAATTTCCTAAAAAAACAAATGTTCTTAAGTCTCTCAACATGCGGTCATTTCTCAATTGTTCAGGTGTCAAATGCCGAAGATCAAACATTGGTTCAGGCTGAGGCAAAAGTAAATAGGCTGACTGGAAATAATAACGGAATGTATCTCCTGCCATTCCCTCCCAGACATTATCATCAGCGACAACAACGATTTCACTTGTTTTTCCAATCGCGCCAGACATGGGTGGAGAATAATTAGAATTGGACTCAGAAGCGCAAGAAGTCAACATGACTAACAACCATCCTACTATGAATAAAACTGGTTTCCAAAAATATAATAAATTGGTATTTGGATTTTTTTTATAATTCATTTCAACGACGTTTTTTCAAAATTTAATTAATCTTTTATTCCTTTTCTTCAACTATAAACAAGATGCGAGGGAAGTAGTTTTTGGCGCATTCCGAATAATGGTTGATAGTTAGTATTTAATTGTGATTATTCTCACTATGGGATTAATCGGTGACCATTAGCCATTGGTTAGTTTTTCTTTGAACTTTCGTTCACTCACTTTTTTAAGATATTTTAGGCTATAGTCGAATTGGGGTTCGTTGTTTTCTCTTTCGAAAAAAATATTCTCAAATTTCTCTTTTGGAGTTAGTGGAACTGGAAATTCTAAACGAAACGTTGCAGTTGTTCCATCATTTTCTCGTTTGAAAAAATAAAGCGCATCGCCACCTTTACCAGGTTCATCATAATCAAAATGAACAAGTATCTTTTTGTTAGGAATACTTTCAATTATTTTTAGTTGACCATCACCTAGTTTTTCACTTTCCCAACGTAGACCAGCATCTTTTCCAAAAGTCCAATTGCCAAAATCTGTTTTCCACTCAGAGTCAAGGTTGGCAAAGTAAGACCATTCTTCCCAATTCCTTAAATCATTGATTTGTTGAAAAACGATTTCTACGGGAGCATTGATGTGAATAGATTTTTCGACCGTATATTTTTCGGGAAGGAAAAAAGAAATGACGACCATCGCTGCAATTAAGGCAATGATTCCCAAAAATATATTTTGTAAGATTCTCATCATTTGCTGGGATTTTGAAGTTCTAGTGATAAAAAGTCAACGAGGCAAATATAATAATTAAAGGGAAGAAGTAGATTGGATTTTGTGGAGGAGAGATAACGAATTTGGAGATTCATTATACAAAAAAAAATCAGCCGTTCAATTACCCTGAACGACTGATTACAATAAATTTAATTTCCCCTCTTTTGGGAAAACCAATTCTGACAACAGCATCTTTAATTAACAGTTAATGATGAAAGCGTAACGGTTAATTTTTTATCGTATTCTGACTTTTAAAATCAGATGTTTTCTTAGTTTATCTAATTACCGAGACGGGCATGCTAGAATCGTAAACCCCTGTCAAGGTTGGTGATTGTGCATTTCCGGTGTAGTTTCTTACTTTTTTGAAAACAAAATCATATAACTCTTGAATCGTTACAATTTTATTTTTATTTCTATCTGCTTCGCCTTTTAATCCTCGAATCAAATAATGACTGAAAATTCCTTGACGCAAACCTTGATCTTCTAAAGAATACTCTTCCCCTTTTGAAGACATAAGTAAAGCTGTTCCTCCAGTAGAATTATCAAATGCAGAATAGTATTTTTTCAAAGTACTTTCGAGAGGTGCACTTCTCATAGCTGTCAAAGTTCCTGAGTGACAAGCATCTGCAAGGCAAAGTTTATGCTTTGCTTTTGATTCTCTAAATATAGCTTTGACATCTTCGTGTCCCACTTTATTATTGAATCCATCAAAGTCAACTGGTAAAAAAGACCCTGGCAATCCATGTCCTGAAAAGTATAAAATCACCACATCATTTTCATCAGCTCGAAGGAAAACGTTTCGCATCGTTCGCAGAATATTCCCACGAGTAGCATCTTCATCAATCAAAACTTTGATTTGATTATCAGGCAATGCCCCACCTTCTGGACTTTTCAAAAAAGCATAAGTATGATATGCATCATCATCAGTATATTTCAAAACTGGCATATGTTGATATCTTGCTACTCCGACTACGACTGCCCAAATTTTCACATTCGCACTCTGGTCTACTTCCACATATTCATTGCCAATTGGAGTATCTCCACTTTCTAATTCTTTGATTACATTTCCATTATTCCAAAGTGCTCCGAGCACTCGTCCATGTTTGTAATACATGATCCCTTCGCCATGGGGCGCATGGTTTTCCCAACCACCTACATATTTATCTCCATTGGAATAAAAGCAAGTTCCTTCGCCATGTGGATATCTATTTTTAAAAGTACCTACATAACGACTTCCATCTGAATAGGTGAACTTCCCATGGCCACTTATACAATCAGATTTATTACAATCTCGAAGGGTTTTATCGATTGCATCAGAGTTTGAAGGAAAGTTCGAAGTAGTTGATGACAACGGATTATAATTATCATCTTGAGCGACGTCTGTGCTTGCCATATTATCATCGAGAAATTTATCGTTAGCCCAAACACCTACAATGGCAGTTCCACTCGCCTCTGTTAAAGTTCCATGACCATCTCGTTGGTTATTTTTCCAAGCGCCAACGAATCTAGATTTGTCTTGATAAATCATAGTCCCTTCTCCATGCATTTTTCCATTTCGAAAATCACCTACATATTTTTTTCCATCGGTAAAGAAAAATTCCCCTTTACCAGAGATGGCATCATCCAACCAACTTCCTTCGTAGCGACTACCATTTCTAAACTCCATGGTTCCATTACCGTTCATTTTACCTCTTTTGAAATTACCACGGTAGGTATCTCCATTGGCATAAATCATCTTTCCTTTTCCCTCTCGGTATTGCTCGACCCATTGCCCAAAATATTTGTTTCCGTTGCTAAAATACAAAGCTCCATCGCCATGCATTTTACCACCTTTGAATGTTCCGATATATTTAGCGCCACTCGAATACATAAATGTACCTGTGCCGTTAAAACAATCTCCTTTAATACATTGTGCTGTTGATGTCTGAAGAAAAGCGATGGAAATCATCACTACAATACAAATTAATCGTCTCATGCCTTTGGATTTTAAATCTGCAAGAATGCAGGTGAATTAGGTTGAACCAAAAATAAAATTATGTATTGTAAAATTTCCTTATGTTTTATGCTCTTTTTTGGAAAGTGAAGCTTTATTACTTTATTGAAGTAAGATTTTTAAGATGAACAAAAGTTCACTAAAAATAGAAATGCGTATTATTAACTTATTTCTACATCTAATATTGTTTAATTTTTTTCATTTTAAAAAAATATTAGCGGAAAAGAATTGTTTATCTTTACTTTTGATTAATTTTTATCAAAAGCGAATTTAACATACAATATTTTTTATCAAATAAAATTCAGGAAAAATGTTTAAGAATTTTCTATTATTATTAAC
>CAYGRM010000081.1:17564-19372 GCA_964352225.1 uncultured Saprospiraceae bacterium
ATTATTAACTACGATTTTAATTTTAACAGCATGTGGTGAAGCAACCCAAACTGCTGAGCAGGTAGCAGAGGAAAAAGCTACGGATCAAATTTTTGGAGAAAAAATAACTGCAGATAATGCACTTACTTTTGATCAATTGTTGACGAAGATGGATCAACTTGATTCAATGGAAACTAAAGTAACTGGTACGGTGGAGAGTGTTTGCAAGAAGAAAGGATGTTGGGTAAATATCGTTTCGGAAGATGGGCGTGAAATGTTTGTGAAATTTAAAGATTATGGTTTCTTCTTACCGAAAGATTGTGAAGGAAGAAAAGTTGTGATGGAAGGGAAGGCTTTCCGAGAAGTTACTCCAGTAGATGAGTTGCAACATTTAGCAGAAGACGGTGGTGCTTCAAAAGAGGAAATTGCGAAAATAACTGAGCCTAAAGAAGAGCTTAAGTTTATGGCTGCAGGTGTCATGCTTTTGGCTGAGCAAGAAGTTAAGAAAGAAGCTGAAAATAAACAATAACCATTAATGGAAAATGGAAAAGAAAACCGAAAGAGTAAGCAATTCTTATGCTTTTGGTTTTCTTTTTTTAATTAAACCTTTCAATCTAATTTTTTTTCCAAAAAAAAAATAATAAATTAAGGATTGATCGGGTTGTTACTTTTATGGTTTTATTTTCACTACACTATATGGACTACAGAGCTGCTAAATTATTTATTCTTAAAAAAATGGAAAGTGAGTTGACTAACAAGCTCACTTATCATGGAATGCATCATACACTTGATGTTTTAAAAATAACGAGCGAACTCTGCGAAGCGGAAAATATCCCTAAGAAAGAAACTAAACTCCTCAAAACTGCGGCGCTTTTTCATGATTGTGGTTTTACTGAAACTTACACTAACCACGAAGAGAAAGGCTGTGAGATAGCTAGGAAAAACTTACCTAAATTTGGTTATTCCAAAGATGATATTGAAATAATCTGCGGAATGATTATGGCTACCAAAATTCCCCAAGCTCCTAAAAATTTATTGGAACAGATTATATGTGATGCTGATTTAGATTATCTAGGGCGAAATGATTTTTATTCTATTGGAAATACTTTGTTTGAAGAGTTCAAAGAATACAAAGTAGTTTCAGACGAAGAGTCATGGAATCGTTTGCAAGTAGGATTTATTGGAGGGCATAATTATTTTACAGAAACCACTCTAGCGAGAAGAGAATCTAAGAAACAAGAATACTTACAAGAACTAAAAGAATTGGTGGCGAGCTACGAAAATGAGTAAAACAAAAGCGGCTGGCAGCGTTTATGAGAAGATAATCGTAATACTAATGGTTAAAAACTCATCAATCTATATAAAGGTGCAGCCCCTTTCTACTCTCACTAGTATTTAATTTTACAAATTGTTTTGACATTAATTATGTAAAATTTAAAAAAGGGACTGCATCCTTTTTTTTTGTGCACAAAAATCTTTCCAAATACATATAATTTATTTTTAATATCAAAAATGTCATACATTTTTGTAAACGACGAAAGCCCTTGGTAAAACTAATTACCAAGGGCTTTTTTGCTAAGGATGAAAATTAACTAGGGAATTAATTTCCAGGAGTTATAAATTTGTCGTTACAAATTTATTGGCTGTAAGAGAAGGACTCGAACCTTCACGAAGCGATTAGCCCAAACGGGTTTATCTCAAATTCTTCACCCCCGAGACAAGAGGGCATGGCTGCCTAATTTCATCACCTTACAGTATATTAAATTTTCAAGAGTATAAATTTGTCGTTACAAATTTATTGGCTGTAAGAGAAGGACTCGAACCTTCAC
>CAYGRM010000081.1:19472-20639 GCA_964352225.1 uncultured Saprospiraceae bacterium
GAAGCGATTAGCCCAAACGGGTTTATTTCGAACTCTTCACCCCCGAGACAAGAGGGCATGGCTGCCTAATTTCATCACCGTACAGTATTTTAAATCTTAATGAATAGTTTTATGTTTGCTTGAAGAAAATATTCATTTAAAATTATGTCATCGTTCGTTAACGTTGATAATACAAATATACGCTCATTTTCTTTTTTAATGCAAATTATTTAATGATTTAGTTTTATTTTTAGACGTTATTCAATTTTTTAATAAAAATATTAGATGAATGATAATTTTAAACTTTCAAATAGGAAAACTATTAGATAATTTTCAATATTGGTTCTCAATCGTATAGCTATTGAAAGGATTTTTTGAGTTTTGTTTAATAGAAATGAGCATTTATTGTAGATTTTATAATTTTTAAATACAAAAGATGATTTTAAGTTTATTAAAAAAGTACCAACCTGACTTTTTTCCCCTTTTAGGGAAATCTTTGCAAAAAGAAGATTTTTGCAAAATTGATTTAAATGCTAATACTTCTGATTTAGATTTGAAGGCAATTCAAACTTATGAAGGGTTAGATCATTATATTCAGAGTGAATTAAAAAAGCACCAGGCAAAAGTTGGGATAGGAGGATATTTAGAAAAAAGAGTACTCTATCAACAAAGTGATAATTTTAAAAGCGAAGTTGAAAATCGAGATATTCACCTTGGAGTAGATTGGTGGTGCGATGCAGGAACTAAAATTTATGCGCCACTCGAAGGGAGAGTTCATAGTTTTCAATACAATGATTTACATTTAGATTATGGTGCGACGATCATTTTGCAACATGAATTAGAAGGTTTTGTCTTTTACACATTGTATGGCCATTTAAATTTAGCCTCGCTTCAAAGCTTGGAAAAGGGAATGCTTATCGAGAAAGGCTCAGTCTTTACGGCAATGGGAAACCGAAATGAAAACGGAGGATGGGTTCCACATTTACATTTTCAAATCATTAAAGATATGATGGGGCGAGAAGGAGATTTCCCCGGAGTGACGAGTGAAAAATTATTAGTTGAATTTTCAGAAAACTGTCCTGACCCAAATGTGTTTTATGTGTATTAAAAAATGCTTCAATTAAATTATTTTAAAAATGAAAATATTTTCACTCCTGCTTACCTTCTGTTTTTTTAGTATTTGTTGCA
>CAYGRM010000082.1:0-4815 GCA_964352225.1 uncultured Saprospiraceae bacterium
CCTTATATCAAACAAGCTTATAATTCGGATGATAATTGGAGTGGAATTTCTTTGCCATGGATGTCAATAGGTTATGAGGTAGAATTGACGCCTTTGCAATTGTTGACTTTTTACAATGCAGTTGCTAACGATGGAAGAATGATGAAGCCATACTTAGTAACTCAAGTTCAACATTTTGGCGAACCAATAAAAACTTTTAAACCTACAGTTATAAAAAAACAAATCGCAAAACGGGAAACGATCCAAAAAGTAAAAGAACTTTTAGAAGGTGTCGTTGAAACAGGAACTGCTAAAAAATTAAAATCAGATCGCTACAAATTCGCAGGAAAAACAGGAACGGCTCAAATTAATTACTACAAATTTGACCAAAGAGATAATATCAAATATCGCGCTTCATTCGCTGGATATTTTCCAGCTGAAGATCCCGTTTACTCTTGCATCGTAGTCATTACCGAGCCACGACAAAATGGACGATATGGTTCAGAAGTCGCTGGGCCAATTTTTAGACAGATAGCGGATAAGTGTTTTATCCAACAAAAAGATTTGTACCCAAAAGAAAATACAGAAATAAGCGGAAAACTAACAAAGAAACAATTACCACAATTAGATGTGGGCTACAGAAAAGATGTAGATAAAATTTTGAAAAAATTAGAATTAAAACATACTGATAGTGGTGTGAAAAATTGGGCAGTCTTAACTGCTGACACAGATACACTTCACATCGCACCTCGATACATTAGTCGAGATTTAGTACCGAATGTAGTTGGAATGGGACTGAGAGATGCACTTTATGTTTTAGAAAATCTTGGACTTAAAGTAACATTTGAAGGTACTGGAAAAGTTGTCCAACAGTCGCTCAAAGGAGGGACGAAAATTAGAGGACAAAGAATAAATTTGAAATTAAGATGAAAAAATAGTGATAAACTATGAGTGATAAGTGATGAGTAATCATCATGGGAAACTCATCACTTATCACTTCAAACTCATCACTAAAAAATATTTTTTTTCGATTGGTGAAATTGCTTTTAGAAGGCTAAACTAAATTATAGCAATTTTTTACAACCCCAATCTTAAACATACTTTTTTACACAACAAACAGTACGAGAAACTTCTCGCACTTTTGAAACACTACACAAAGTTTTTTTTGAAAAAAAGAAACAAAAACCGTTTGGAGTTTTAAATTTTTGTCAGGAAAAAAGAAAAAATCAAAATGCTAGGGAGCACTTGATTTTACTTTTTTTCTGACTCCAAACAAAACTATTAAATCAAAACAATTGCAGGAACTAAATAAAATATTGCAAAATGTATCAGTAAAAGAACTGATCGGAGAGCAAAAGTTGAAGGCTAAAAATATAACTTTTGATTCTCGAAAAGCAAATGTCGAAAGCATCTTTGTGGCTATTTCAGGAACACAAGTTGACGGTCATGATTTTATTGAAAAAGCAATTCAAAATAAAGCGATTGCAATTGTTTGCGAAATTTTACCCCAAGAGTTACACAAAGGTGTGACTTATATTCAAGTCTCAGATTCAAGTGAAGCACTAGGAATTATGGCTTCCAATTTCTACGGAAATCCATCTGAGCAATTGAAATTAATCGGTATCACAGGTACCAATGGAAAGACGACAACCGTCACCCTTTTGCATGATTTATTTTCAAAAATGGGTTATAAAGTTGGCTTACTTTCCACGGTCGAGAATAAGATTGGAAATAAAGTAATTCCTTCCACGCATACCACACCAGATGCGGTTGCGATGAATGAATTGATTTCCGATATGGTCGATGCAGGGTGTGATTACGCATTTATGGAAGTGAGTTCCCATGCGATTCATCAACGACGAATTGCAGGATTGACTTTCGCAGGTGGCGTTTTTACCAACATCACTCATGACCATTTGGATTATCATAAAACATTCAAAGAATATTTGAATGCGAAGAAAAGGTTCTTCGATGATTTACCAAAAGATGCTTTCGCTTTGACCAACATAGATGATAAAAATGGAATGGTGATGGTGCAAAATACTAAAGCCAAAATTCAAAAATATAGTCTGCGAAAGAAAGCAGATTTTAAAGTGAAAATAGTGGACAACAGTCTTTCGGGACTCCACCTTGAAATAAATGATAACGAATTTTTCGGACGATTAATCGGCGAGTTCAATGCTTACAATTTACTTTCGGCCTATGCCGTAGGAGTATTGTTAGAAAAAGACAGTTTGGAAACGCTCACGATTTTGAGTCAACTCAAATCTGCCGAAGGAAGATTCGATTATATCAAAAATCAAAAAACGGGCACTATCGGAATTGTTGATTATGCACATACGCCCGATGCTTTGGAAAAAGTCCTCAGCACTATTGACAAATTAAAAACAGGTAATGAAAAAGTCATAACTGTGGTAGGATGCGGAGGAGATCGTGATAAAACGAAACGTCCTGTGATGGCAAAAACAGCATGTGCTTACAGCGATCATGTGATCATCACATCAGACAATCCTCGAACGGAAGATCCCGATGAAATTATCGAAGAGATGATGAAAGGAGTTCCGATTTATTTGCAGAACAAAGTTTTGACCATTACCAATCGCTTGCAAGCGATTAAAACTGCAAGTCGAATTGCAAATGATGGAGATATCATTTTGGTAGCTGGCAAAGGCCACGAAAAATACCAAGAGATTAATGGAGTCAAACATCCTTTTGACGACAAGCAAGTTTTAAGAGATTGCCTAAGCGTAGGCTGAAGCTCCGGCTTCGGCACAACTTTTAGAAGAAAATCTTCGAAGCAAGAGCTTCGAAGTACGTAACGATTATCATTCTCAGATTCACTTTGGTTGATAGTTGCGGCGGTAAATTATTTTACTGCTGCAGCTATTAATTTTGAAAAACAAAGTTGAAGACGAGTTGAAAATAAAATTTTGACATAATATCGGTTTCAAAAAGTCAAAAAAATAGCAGACCAAAAACCTAAATTTCTTTTTTAGAAATTTGTTTTATGGTTGATTTTTTGGTCAAAAAAAGAAAAATCAAAAGCAACTGAAAGGTAGCGTTGAGTTTACTTTTTTTCTGACTTAAAACAAAAAATTAACCATAAAACTCTAATAGGGAAGAAACATCCAAATTTATTTGGAACAATTTAAAACGAACGAAGCCAACAATTTTTTTGACCAATGCTTTATCACTTACTTGAGTACATTGCACAGATTTGTCCAGATTGCCCCGGTGTTAATCTGTATAAGTTTATCTCCTTTCGTGCAGGTGTAGCCATGATTATTTCTCTAACAATATCACTATTGTTTGGAGGTCGCATAATCAAATTCCTCAAAGCATTACAAATTGGTGAAACCGTTCGGGACTTAGGTCTGGCAGGACAAAAAGAAAAAGAAGGAACCCCCACCATGGGCGGAGTCATAATAATTATGGCAATCCTAATTCCCTTTTTGTTGATGTCTGACTTACTGAACATGTATTCCCTGGTGATGATTCTCGTCACGACTTGGATGGGAATTATTGGGTTTACAGATGATTATATTAAAGTTTTTAAAAAGGATAAACAAGGACTTGCAGGGAAATTTAAAGTATTAGGACAAGTGGTTTTAGGTTTGATTGTAGGGATTGTAATGTTCAATAGTGATGATTTAAGAATAAGAATGGATTATGAAGTTGCAGAGAAAAAAGAATATGTGACAACAATACAACAACCTGATAATCCAGATTCAGATAAAACAGATGTAAAGGCAACATTAACGAATGTTCCTTTTTTTAAAAACTATTTGTTGGACTATTCCATTTTGCTGAAGCCAATTTTTCCTGGACCAAAGAATCAGGAGAAAAGACAAAAATGGGCTTGGATAATTTTTATCCCAATGGTCATTCTCATAGTTACCGCAGTTTCGAATGCTGCGAATTTGACAGATGGAATAGATGGATTAGCAACTGGAGTTTCATCCATAATTGGGGCAACGTTAGGAATTTTAGCCTACGTTTCCAGTAATGCAAATACGGCTGAATACCTCCACATTATGCATTTGCCTGGAGCGGGAGAATTAGTAATTTTTTCTGCCTGCTTTCTAGGAGCATGTATTGGATTCTTTTGGTACAATTCATTTCCTGCTCAGATTTTTATGGGCGATACAGGGAGTTTGACCATTGGAGGAGTGATTGCGGCAGTTGCCATCTTAATTCGAATGGAGTGGTTGATTCCAATTCTTTGCGGAATTTTTGTAGCAGAAAATTTATCAGTAATGGTTCAGGTTTCCTACTTCAAATACACCAAGAAGAAATATGGAGAAGGCAGGCGAATTTTTAAAATGTCTCCTTTGCATCACCATTACCAAAAACTAGGAATGCATGAGTCAAAGATTGTTTCCCGATTTTTAATCATCGGAGTTTTACTAGCAGTTTTGACACTCATTTCTTTAAAAATCAGATAAAAGAAGGCAATGCCTTTTAAAAAGTAATCTTTTTTTTGTGAGAAAATTGAGGATTATATATAGACGAAAAACCATAGAGGTCGGGATGCAAAATGGCTATTCTGTACTCGGTCTCAATAAAAAAAAAGTTTGAGTATTCTGTCTCTATGCTGTTTTTCGGCAATCGAAAGAAATAAAAATCAAATATGATGAAATGAAAATAGTGATTTTAGGTGCAGGAGAAAGTGGGGTTGGAGCAGCATTATTAGCTCAGAAAAAAGGCTTCGAAGTTTTCGTTTCAGATCGCGGAACAATCCAAGCGGAATTTAAATCAGCATTAGAAAAAGCAAAAATTCCATACGAGGAATTACAACATACGGAAAGTAAAATTTTCGATGCTTCAGAGATTATC
>CAYGRM010000082.1:4825-20627 GCA_964352225.1 uncultured Saprospiraceae bacterium
CCGAGCTCATTCTTTGCGATATGGATTCTGTAGATAAAAGAATTAAAAAAACTGGGAATTCCAGTCATCTCTGAAATTGAGTTTGCGGCAAGATATACTAACGCTACCATCATTGGAATTACAGGTAGCAATGGAAAAACCACTACCACAAAACTCATTTTTCACCTACTTGAAGCAGTAGGTTTAAATGTAGCAGTTGGTGGAAATATCGGGACGAGTTTTGCTCGACTTTTGGTCAACGGAAATCATGATTATTATGTGTTGGAACTCAGTAGTTTTCAACTAGATGGTATTCAAAATTTTCGGCCTGATGTAGGTGTATTATTAAATATTACACCGGATCATTTGGATAGATATGATTATAAAATGGAAAATTACATCTATTCAAAATTTAGAATAACTGAAAATCAAAAAGAGAAAGATCTTTTTATTTATAACGGTTTTGATGAAAATATCAAAACCTATTTGCAGGACAAACAACTGATAGTTAGAGAGTTACCCGTTAATGAAATTTTTTATGAAAAAAATAAATTAACGGTAGCGGTCTCAGAATTTGATACTACAAAGTGCAGCCTAAAGGGGCAGCATAACATGTTCAACGCGACTTGTGCGATTCACGCAGCAAAAGCAATTGGCGTTGACGACCAATTTATTCAGCAGGGTTTAGATACTTTTATCAATGCTCCGCACCGCTTGGAATATGTTGCTACCATTAATGGCGTTGACTTCATTAATGATAGTAAAGCAACCAATGTTGATGCTGTTTTTTTCGCACTTTCTGCGATGGAAAAACCAGTCATCTGGGTGGTCGGAGGAGTGGACAAAGGCAACGATTACAAAGCTATCGAAGAGTTAGTTTTGGAAAAAGTAAAAACCATTGTTTGCTTAGGAGTTGACAACAAACCAATCATGGAAGCCTTCCTCGGAAAGGTGGAAATAATTGAAGAAACGCAAAGTTGTCGGGACGCCATTAAAGTTTCCCAACAGTATGCACACGTAGGTGATGTAGTTTTACTTTCACCTGCTTGCGCAAGTTTCGATTTGTTTAAAAATTACATTGACAGAGGCGATCAATTTAGAACTGCTGTACTTGAAATAAAAAACAAAGAGTGATAAGTGATGAACGATAAGTGATAAGTTTGAAAATTTTTTCAAAGAAAATTTTTCAAATACTTATCTCTCATCACCCATAGCTCATCACTAAAAATTAAAAAATGTCATTTGGAAATCAATTATATGCAAAGTTAAGAGGTGACCGAGTCATCTGGATGATAGTGGCAGTTCTGTCAATTTATTCCATCTTAACTGTGTATAGTGCATCAACAGCGGAGGCGTACAGATTGAGTGGAGGGAACACGGAAGCAGCCATGTTTAAGCATACCACATTGATTTTGTTTGGATTGTTTTTGACCTATGTATGTTACTTAACACCTTACATACAATATTCAAAAATGGCTCCTTATCTGATGTTGATTACGATTCCGCTATTGGTTTATACGATGGCATTTGGAGTTGAGCTTAACGAAGCGACCCGCTGGGTAAGAGTACCCTTTGTCGGTTTGACATTTCAACCTTCTGATTTTGCAAAGATTGCGCTGATCATTTATGTGGCAAGAGCGATCTCTTCAAAGCAGGAATACATTGATGATTTCAATGATGCATTCATGCCGATCATTATTCCAATTTTGATTGTGTGTGGATTAATTGCACCAGATGATTTATCGACAGCAGCGGTGCTGTTTTTTACTTGCCTTTTGATGATGTTCATGGGGCGTGTTAATTTGAAATATATTTTGCTTTTAATGTTTTTAGGAGTTGTTCTTTTTTCATTCCTAGTTACGCTGGGAACTATTTTTCCAGATACAGTAAGAATAGGAACATGGATAAAACGACTAACTGCATTTTGGTACGGGGAAGCAGGTGCTGAAAATATTCAAGTGCTTCAATCAAAAATAGCTATCGCTAACGGAGAATGGTTTGGAGTAGGACCTGGGAATAGTATGCAAAGGAATTTTATCCCAGCCTCTAATTCTGATTATATCTATGCTATTATTTTTGAAGAGTATGGATTGATCTTCGGAGGATTTGTGATACTGTTTCTTTACGTTGCTCTTTTTTTTAGAGTGGTGACGATAGTAACGAGAAGCCCAAAAGCATTTGGAGCCATGCTCGCGCTAGGATTGGGATTAATGATTTCACTTCAAGCGATGATGAATATGGGAGTAAATGTAAATATTTTACCAGTTACTGGACTAGCTCTTCCGATGGTAAGTAAAGGAGGAACTTCGGTACTTTTTTCAGGAATAGCCTTCGGAATGATCTTAAGTGTGAGTAGATATATTGAAAAGACGACCTGACATAACGCTAACGCTGATACAATTTCATTTTCATAGAATAGACATTTATACATAGAAAAATAGACCCTAATAATTTAAAATAATTTCGCATATGAGACCAACGATATTATATTTCGACAAAAAAGTAGAGTTTAAAGGACAAGTGAGTGAGCAGCTTTTGGCTGATACTTGGATTGCAGTAAAGAATATTTCTAGAAAGGAATTAATGGAAAATTTAGACTTACAAGTTTCTTTGAATTTGAATTGGGATGCTGGTTTATTGTTAAAAAATGATGCAGCTAGAGCACTAGGTGGAAATTATTTAATGCCTCCGAGTTTGGATGGTTGGTCGATTATCGTTGGGAAATATTTTAATGATAATTTAGAAATGGTGAAAAAGTTAAGAGAGATGAGTGAAGAATTTGGTGAGGTTTATTTTTTCTCCAGCATTGAGTCTATGGATAAAAATTTATGGATTCATGGAGAAGATGGTGTAATGGAAAAATGGGAAACGGAAGATGAAGATTTAGAAGATGAAGTTGAACTGTTACCATTCGATTTTAGAAAATTTAATAATCAATTGAAGTTCAAAGATGTTTTGCTTTGCAAAAATAAAAAGAGTTTGAATCAAATGAGATTGTGGTAGTGAAAAAACTAAAAGTAATCATAAGTGGTGGCGGATCTGGCGGACATGTATTTCCCGCAATAGCGATTGCAAATGAATTGAAAAAACAACGACCTGATGCAGAAATCCTATTTATAGGGGCAAAGGGAAAAATTGAAATGGAGAAAGTCCCGAAAGCGGGATTCCCGATTAAAGGTCTTTGGATCAGCGGGTTCCACAGAAAATTGACATTACGGAATTTGATGTTTCCGATCAAACTAGTGAGTAGTTTGTTCAAGGCTTTTGGAATCATTCAAAGTTTTAAACCTGATGTGGTAATTGGAGTAGGTGGTTTCGCAAGCGGGCCGACGCTTCAAGTGGCAACGATGAAAGGAATTCCAACTTTGATTCAAGAGCAAAATTCATTTCCAGGTATCACAAATCGACTTTTAGCAAATAAAGTAAATCGAATTTGTGTGGCTTATGAAGGAATGGAAAAGTTTTTTCCAAAAGAAAAAATACAATTCACAGGGAACCCCGTTCGACAAGACATAGTTGAGTTGGCTGACAAAAAAGAAGAAGGATTAAAGCATTTTGGTTTAGATCAAAATAAAAAAACGATTCTACTTTTTGGAGGAAGTTTGGGGGCAAGAACATTAAATGATTCTATGGCAGCAAATAAAGATTTGTTGGAAAAAAATCAAAACGTGCAAGTGCTTTGGCAAGCAGGGAAACTCTACATTGAAGAGTTTAAAAATTCTGCAACTGCTCAATTGGACAACGTCAAGATTTCAGCATTTATTGATCGAATGGATTTGGCTTATGCTATGGCGGATGTGGTGATTTGTAGGGCTGGGGCATTGACCATTTCGGAATTATGCTTAGTTGGAAAACCAGCGATTTTGATACCATCGCCAAATGTTTCGGAAGATCATCAAACGATGAATGCAAAAGCACTTTCGACAAAAGATGCTGGAGTTTTAGTAGAGGAAAAGAATGCTATTACGATGTTGGAACAGGCTTTGCAACTCCTTGATAATGAGAAATTTATGAATGAATTGAAAAATAATATTCAAAAATTAGCCAAGGCCAAAGCCACTAAAAATATAGTGTCTGAAATACTTAAGTTAGTGATGAATGATAAGTGATGAGTGATGAGTTTTAAAAATTTCTACAGGAAATTTTACCATCGCTTTTTATTACTCATCACTTTTAATTCATCACTTATCACTAAATAACATGAAGCTAGAAGATATTAAAAAAATATACTTCATCGGAATCGGAGGAATAGGGATGAGTGCTTTGGCGAGATATTTTAAGAACCGACAAGTTGAAGTTTTTGGATACGATAAAACAGAAACAACGTTGACTAAAAAGTTAGTTGACGAAGGGATGAAAATCCATTTTGAAGATGATCTTTCGCAAATTCCAGAAGGAGTGGATTTAGTGGTTTTTACACCAGCAATTCCAAATTCTCATGGAGAGTTGAACTACTTTTTGGAAAATAATTTTCCAGTAAAAAAGAGATCAGAAGTACTCGGAATTATCAGTCGAAGTAAAAAAACGATTGGTGTTGCAGGTACTCATGGCAAGACCTCAACGAGCTCAATTTTAACTTGGATGTTAAAAGTTGGAGGCGTTGATTGCACGGCTTTTTTAGGTGGAATTGCTCAAAATTTTGAGAGCAATTTTGTCGAAGGAAAAAGTGATTGGGTGGTCATTGAAGCGGACGAATATGATCGTTCATTTTTGCAATTGAATCCTGACATGTCAATTATTTTGTCGATGGATGCAGATCATCTTGATATTTATGGAGATGCTGCAACGATGCAAAAAGGATTTTTTGACTATGCGAATCAGACCAAACCTAATGGATTTGTTTTTGTAAAAGATGGCTTGCGAATGCCTTTTTCCAAAAATGGAATTACGTACGGGCAGTTTGGAATCGAAAGAGGAAGTTACCGAGCGGAAAATGTGAGAGTGGAAGATGGTTACTTCGTTTTTGATTTTAAAAGCTGGATTGAAAATATTGATGAGATAAAAATCACCTTGGCAGGAAAACATAATGTTGAAAATGCCACCGCTGCCATTGCAGTTTCCCAACAACTTGGGATTAAAGGTGACGATATAAAAAAAGCACTCGCTTCATTCAAAGGAATCAAGCGACGATTTGAAAGAATTTTTGACAACGGCGAAGTAGTTTATATTGATGATTACGCACATCATCCTTCTGAACTAAAAGTGGCGATTGAAGCGGCAAAAATGCTTTTTCCTAACAGTACAATTACGGGTATTTTTCAGCCACATTTATTTTCGAGAACGAATGATTTTGTGGATGGATTTGCTGCTGAATTGGATGAGTTGGATGAAGTAATTTTGATGGATATTTATCCAGCAAGAGAATTACCAATGGAAGGAGTTACTTCGAAAATTATTTTTGATAAAATGAAAAATCCAAACAAAGTGATGGTAACAAAATCAACTTTGATGGATGAATTAAAAAATAGAAAAGTGGAGGTGTTGTTGACGTTAGGAGCAGGAGATATTGACACTTTTGTTTTAAAAATAAGAAATTGGTTAAGCGAAAAGTGAACTAATTTTTGAAGGAAGGCTTTCAGGTATCGGATACTTTGAAAGTATCCGATACCTAAATACAAAATCAGTTTAAAAAAGTAAAACTGAATAAATAATTAACTGAGAATGAATGCCGAGACACTACAAACTATCAAACGACTTACGATCATTGCGACCGTATTTGTATTGTTAGGATTCATTGTATGGTCAGTTAATAAGCGAGAAAGTTCGCTTTCGGAAGGATTGAAAATAGAAGTGGAACCTTTGGCAAATGGAAGAAATCTATTAACCATTGGTGATATTCAAAAAATAATACAACGAAGTTTTGTATATAATTTGACCGAGGAAAAAGTTCCTTTGGGAAAACTGAAAGTAGGTGAAATTGAAAAGATATTGGAAGCAGAACCATTTGTTTTAGATGCAGAAGTTTTTGTGGATAATCAAAATCAATTGTATGTCCATGTGACACAACGAACCCCTATTCTCAGAGTAATTGACAAGGACAATCAAACCTATTACCTGGACGAAACTGGCAGACAAATGCCTATGTCCGCTCATAGTACAGCAAGAGTGTTGGTAGCGACTGGAGAAATTCCACCCTACACTCCTGATTTTCAAGAGCCAAGAAAAAAGCATTTTTTGAAAAAAATGTTTGACTTGACAGAGTACATTAGAAATGATGAATTCTTGAATCCAATGATCGAACAAATCTATGTAAATCAAAATGAAGAATTTACGCTCATCCCAAAAGTGGGAAGGCAAAAAATAATTTTTGGAAAATACGAAGACGTGGAAGACAAGTTTAACCGCTTGGAATTATTCTATGCAGAAGGAATGTCACGAGAAGGGTGGCAAAAGTATAAGACCATTAATTTGAAATACCGCAGACAAGTTGTTTGTGAGAAAATGTAAAAAGAGTGATGGAAGAAGTGATGAGTGATGAGTAATAAGTGATGGGTGTTCCCAAGTGATAAAACTATCGGGAGACTAATCACTTATCACTCATAGTTCATCACTAGTTTCACATCACTAATTAAAATAAACTTATTCCCTTACATTTTTTAATCATAAAAGAACATAACACTCTTTTTTTAAACTTAGAAACATTATGATGGAGACAAACTTACCGAAACAAGAAGTCGTCGTTGCCTTAGACATAGGGACAACAAAGGTCTGTGCCATTGCTGGACGTAAAGACAAACACGGAAAAATCGAAATTTTAGGTGTAGGCAAAGTAGATTCTGAGGGCGTGATGCGTGGAATCGTAACCAACATTGAAAAAACGGTTCGAGCAATTTCTGATGCTGTTGCTTCTGCTGAACGAGCAGTTGGGAAACCTATCAAAATCGTTCATGTAGGTATTGCAGGACAACACATTAAAAGTTTGCAGCACCGAGGAATTTTGACTCGCCGAGACGACCACGACGAAATAAGTCAAAAAAATATCGATCAATTAGTGAGCGATATGTATAAGTTAGTATTGCCTCCAGGTGATAAAATATTACATGTAATTCCTCAAGAATATACCATCGATAATGAGCAAGGAATTACTGATCCTATCGGAATGTCAGGGGTAAGATTGGAAGCTAATTTTCACATAATTACAGGACAAATTACTGCTTCACACAATATTGACAGATGCGTTCGTAAGGCAGGTTTGCAAGTAGCTGACATGACCTTAGAACCTATCGCATCGGCTGCAAGTGTTTTGAGTGATGAAGAAAAAGAGGCAGGAATTGCATTGGTAGATATAGGTGGTGGAACTACTGATATTACTATTTTCCAAGAAGGTATAATTCGTCATACAGCGGTGATTCCTTTTGGTGGGAATGTCATTACTAAAGACATCAAAGAAGGGTGTTCAGTAATTCACCAGCAAGCAGAAAAATTAAAAATCAAATTTGGATCGGCTTTGGCAGAGGAGGTTTATGATAATCGAATCATTACCATTCCTGGATTAAAAGGTCGTGATCCAAAAGAAATATCTGAAAAGAATTTGGCAAGAATCATCCAAGCAAGGGTAGAGGAGATTATGGATTATGTAGTTTGGGAAATTCGTCGATCAGGATATGAGCGCAAATTAATTGGAGGAATTGTTTTGACGGGGGGAGGAGCCTTATTGAGTCATATCGAAAAGTTGACAGCTTATCACACAGGTATGAATACTCGAATTGGTCTGCCGATCGAACAATTGGCTCATGGATATTCTGAGCAAATTTGTAGTCCAGTATTTTCAACGGCAATTGGATTGTTGATCAAAGGCATCGACGCCAACGAGAAACGTCCTGAAAAAATTGCAGAAAAAGTGGCAGAAGTAATTGAAGAGATCGGAGAGAAAGAACCTTCTAACGCAAAAGAAGTTGGTGGTAAATGGTATGATCAATTATTCAAAAAAACCAAAGAATGGTTTGAGGACGAACCAGACTCTGAGTTTTAATACGTTGAACGTTTGACGTTAAACGGACCGTAAAACGTCCATCGTAAAACGTCCAACGCTCGAGCACTATGAGAGACATTTTATCTAATTCCTTTATAAAATAAAACACACTTATTATGTTATTTGATTTGCCAAAAGAAACTAGCTCAATAATCAAAGTGATTGGCGTCGGGGGTGGCGGAAGCAATGCAGTAAATCACATGTTTGATCTTGGAATCGTAGGAGTAGATTTTGCTATCTGCAACACCGATAACCAGGCCATGGAACTAAGTAAAGTTCCTACAAAAATACAATTAGGACCAGACTTAACAGAAGGGTTAGGTGCAGGTTCCAAACCAGATATTGGTCGTCAAGCTTGTATCGAGTCTATTGACGAGATCAAAACTTTCTTGGCTAATGGTACAAAAATGCTTTTTGTAACTGCTGGAATGGGTGGAGGAACCGGAACTGGTGCCGCTCCAATCATTGCTAAAGCAGCTCAAGAAATGGATATTTTAACGGTAGGGATCGTTACCCTTCCATTTTCATTCGAAGGTCGTCGTCGATCAAAGCAAGGAGTTGACGGATTGGATGAATTGAAGAAAAATGTCGATACTTTAATCGTGATTTCTAATGATAAATTACGTCAGATTCACGGTAACCTAAAATTATCTGAAGCATTCTCTGAAGCCGATGATATTTTATCTACAGCTGCTAAAGGTATCGCGGAAATTATTACTGTTCCAGGTTATGTCAACGTGGATTTTGAAGATGTCAATACAGTTATGCGAGGTAGTGGAGTTGCCATCATGGGAACTGCAACTGCTGAAGGTGATGACCGAGCAAAACTAGCGGTGGATGAAGCATTGAATTCTCCACTTTTGGAAGAAAATGATATTCGAGGCGCTCAACATATTTTATTGAATATTACTTCTGGAAATAAAGAAGTAACGATGGATGAGATCTTTGAAATCACAGAATTCGTTCAAGAGGAAGCTGGATTTGGAACAGATTTGATTTGGGGAAATTGTTATGACGAAACTTTGGGTGACCAATTAAGCGTAACAGTTATCGCAACTGGTTTTGAAGAAAGCCAACCTACTGCTGTCAAAACTGGAAATGCTAAAATTAAAATTCCTTTAGATGGCGCTGAAAATGCTAAAAAAAAGAATGGTATTTTTGAAGTAGGGCATGATAAAGGCCAGTCTGCCAATACGGTAGAATTTGATGACGTTCGATCCAACTATGAGCAATACCAAAGACAAATGGGATACTCATATGAAGAGCCTTATGTGAAAAGTGAGGACAAAGAACGAATGGAAGAAGAACGTAAAAGAAGACTTCAATACGAAGCACAAAAAAGAGAAGAACGTTTGAGAAATCTCAGCGTAAAGTTAAATAATCCACAAACAGTAAATGAGTTGGAAAATGAACCAGCTTACTTACGTCGAAAAGTAAACCTAGATGATGTGCCTCACAGCAATGAGGAAACTAATTTATCTAGACTTTCGATTACGGATGATGTAGAACCTGAAATCAGATCTGATAATTCATATCTACATGACCGACCGGATTAAAGAAAATGAGTAAGTAATTACTCATTAAATGGTTCCATTAGGATTCCTAGAGTCCGTTATGGTTCTTTTAAGGGATTAGTTTAAATATGAAGGCATTCACACTTGTTGTGGATGCCTTTTTTGATTTGTTAAAATAGTAGTAAATAATGGCATGTTTTTTTCTCTTAGTCCATTGACTTCCCAAATACCGAATTTCCCTCCTTAATTTTTATCTTAAAATTACATAAACCATGAAATTAATTAACAACCAATCAAATCTGATCTCTATTTTCCAAAAAGCTATTGCGAGCTTATTTTTACTTTTGTTATTGACTCAACCTTCTATTGCAAACTCCAATAATTTTTATTCAGGTGATGTCGGCCGTTTTTCTGCGCGAGTTAAAAACTGTGAGGTAAAAGTAATCTGGAGTACTGAAACTGAGGAAAACATAAAATTATTTGAAATCGAATGGAGTGGAGATGGACAGACTTTTCATAAAATCCATACTGAATTTGCTTCTGGAGCTTCACCAAGTAATGCTCAATATATTTTTCTAGATGAAAATGCTTCTTATAGTAACTATTATCGATTGAAAACAATCTACCTTAATGGTTCTGTTAAATACACAAAAACTGTTAATGCGAAAAAAGAATGTAAAATAAATAATACGCTTACGGTTTTTCCAAATCCAGTTTCCGCAAATTCTAATATTTTAAATCTTGAATTTATTCCTACAAAAACTCAGACTCAGATATTGATTAATGATATGTTGGGAAGAACTGTTCAACGCTTAACTTATGAAGTGGAAGTAGGTATCGAAAATAATTTTCAATTAGATATTTCTAATATCCCAGCAGGAACCTATAGTATGATTGTAGTGGGAGAGCAACAAGCAAAAATATTTGTAATCAAGTAAACTAAAAAAATAATTTCATTTATTTATTTAAAGAGAGACCTACTCGTTTTGCGGAGTGGGTCTTTTTATATTATGAAGTGGCTTAGGATACTTTTAACCAAAACTCATCTTAGACCTTTGAATTTTTTACTACTTTTGTCCCACAAAAAAAGTAGCAGTTTATGAGTAAATTCCTTCCATTCATTTTTTTATTTATATTTTTTTCATGTCAAAATGAACCTCAAGTTTCCACGCCTAATTTTTTAAAAATTGCAGGGCAGACGATGGGGACGACTTATCATCTTACTTATGAGGATAGTTTAGGTCGTAATTTTAAGAAAGAAGTAGATTCGATTTTGGTGGAGATTAATCAATCTGTATCAACCTATATTCCTGATTCAGAAATTTCGAAATTCAATAATAATGAAAAATTTGAGTTAGGAAAATATAAACATTTTGAAAAAAATCTATTGACTTCAAGAGAGGTATTTTTTAAAACTGAAGGTTATTTTGATCCGACGGTTATGCCATTGGTTAATTATTGGGGGTTTGGATATCAAGAGAAAAGATCGGTTAACGAAGTTGATTCGTTTCGAGTTGATTCCCTTAAAAAAATGATTAATCTTGAGAAAATAAATATTTATACAACTCGTATAGTGGATGACAAAGCAACTCAAGTTTTTTTTCCATCCAAAGTTAATCCTAATACCCAACTAGACTTCTCCGCCATTGCTAAAGGATACGCAGTCGATGTCATTGCTAATTTTTTCCAAGAAAAAAATGTAAAAAACTACCTCGTAGAAATCGGAGGTGAACTTCGAACCAAAGGTAAAAATGCCAAAGGGAACCTCTGGACAACTGCCATCAATACGCCAAAAATTAACGCACAACTAACTGATTATGAGGCGATTATAAGAATAGATAACAAAGCCATCGCCACCTCAGGCAACTATCGAAACTTCCACGAAGTCAATGGCGAATGGTATGGTCATGAGATCAATCCTAAGACAGGTTTTCCAGAAAAAAGTAATTTATTGAGTGTAACAATTATGGCTGACGATTGCATGAGTGCCGATGCTTACGCCACCGCAATGATGGTTATGGGCTTAGAAAAATCAAAAGCACTAGCTGAAAAACTAGAGAATATAGATGCCTTTTTTATTTTTGCTAATGAGGCAGGGGAGTTGGAGACTTTTTACACCAAAGGATTTGAAGGAACGATTGTAGAATAAAATTTTCATAAAAAATAAAACGAACTAATGGATTTTAACTTAGAAAGAGACCTTTGCTTTTTTGATATTGAATCAACCGGACTGAATGTAGTGCGAGATAGAATTGTGCAAATTGCCATCATCAAATATCCTAAAAATGGAGGTGAACCCGAGGAATTGGAAATGTTGATTAATCCTGGAATCCCGATTTCGGAGGAAGCGATGAAGGTGCATGGCATCACTCCAAAAATGTTATCGAACAAGCCATCGTTCCAACAAGTGGCGGATCAATTACTCAAATTTATTGGAAACTCGGATTTGGCAGGTTATAATTCTAATCGTTTTGATGTGCCGATGTTGATGGAGGAATTTGCCAGAGTAGGAATTGAGCTAGATATGACGCGACGACGAACGATTGATGTGCAACGTATTTTTTACAAAATGGAACCTCGTACTTTGGGTGCTGCCTTGAAATATTATACCGGTAAAAAATTTGAAAATGCCCATGATGCTTTGTCGGATGTGCGGGCAACGGTTGATGTGTTAAAAGGACAATTAGAAAAATATCAAGACGTTGATTTAGAAGATGCCGATGGAAATATTATCGAAAAACCGGTGCAAAATGATATGAAAGTTTTGCATGACTTTACAACCGATGATAAAATGATCGATGCGACAATGCGGTTAAAATATAATCACGAGGGAGTGATTGTTTTTAATTTCGGAAAATACCAAGGGCAAGAAGCAGCTAAAGTTTTGACTCAGGACAAAGCATATTATAATTGGATTTTGAATAAAGAATTTTCGACTCAGGTAAAGCAGTTGGTCAAGCAGCTGGTAAAAGAATATGGGAAGTAGTGATGGTTGTATTCCGAAAATGAATTTTTCTCACCACAGATTGCACAGATTGCACAGATTTTCACAGATGAATAAATATCTATGCAATCTGTAGTGAATTCAAATCGATAGATAAATCAAACAAATATGAATTTTAAAAACATTCAAATTTTTTCCCGAACGCTAAAATTCATCACTTATCATTTATCACTTATCACTCTATTCATCACTTTGGTTAGCAGTTGCTACAAACCCACTAATGGTTGCCTCAATATTGATGCAACCAACTACGATGCCTCTGCCGATGAACCCTGCGATGATTGTTGTACATTCCCAAATTTAAATTTAAAAATCACTCATAGTATTACTACCCAAGGTACTTTTGGACAGGATTCTTGCATTAATCATTCAGCTGACTCCACTTTTAATAATCTTGCCAATAATTTTTTTCAGATCAAAGGAATGCAGTTCTATCTATCTGATTTTCAGTTGATTATGGCGGATGGGAGCGTTTCCGAAGTGGAAGATGAAATAACATTTATGATTTACGATGATCCTATTGCTCAGACCTCAAAAGATACAACCGTCAAAGATGATTTTGTTTTGATCAAGCGTAGTGCTTTTAATTATACAGTTGGTGAATTTCGAAAGCCGGGATCCTATATGGAGCTAAGGTTTAAAGTCGGGATTGATGAAAAATTAAGTTCAATTGATGCCGATACTTTGGCAAGTTCTCATCCTTTGAGTAGTAAAAATCTGTTGTATTTTGACACTCGCGATTCTGGATTTGTTTATCAAAAGTTTTCTTTAATAAAAGATACTTTATCTAATTCTACCGCAATTGACGTGTATGAGATAGGAAAAGAAACGGCTAATTCAGTTCAAATTGTACTTAGTTTATTTGGTGAATTAGAACCAGGATTTGATGCGCAAATCCCGATCAAGGTCAATTACTCAATGTGGCTTAAGGGCATAAATTTTGCGGCAGATACAGATGAGATGATTAAGTCCGCTATTGTCAGTAATACGGCATTCGCATTTGAAATAGGGGAATAACTGATAAAAGTCATCAATATTTTCGTCAATTTTAAAAACTGAAACAGGGATATTGACGTTTCATTTTTAAATCTTAATTGATGTTATTCTTTACAAAAAGATAATCGCCCTGAGTTGGGCAAAAAAAAGTTCCTATGAAAAAATTAATTCCAATTATTTTCCTTGCTTCCTTTCTTGTTTTTCAATTTTCATGTAAGCCAGATCCAATTTTAGAAGCAACAACTGACGTTGAATTAGTCTTCAAAGGAAAATATGCTGATGAAGTTTTTATGATAAATTCTGTATATGAATATGATGGAAATCCTATTCGATTCGATCAGTTCAACTTTTATATCTCTAATGTAGTTTTAATTAAAGAAATTGTTGGAAATCCTGAGGAGACCGAGCTTTTAGAAGTTGATTTTGTTGATTTGAGTTTCAAGCCAGCAGATGTTGCTGATGCGACTAAAGGATTTGTAATAACAGCTCCAAATATTCCAGTTGGAGAATACTCGGGTATAAAAATTAATTTGGGAGTAGCCTCTGATATTAACAAAACTAGTTGGGAAGATTACGGAAGCGGGCATCCTCTTAGAAAACCTGGGCATTATTGGTCAGCGTGGAATAGTTTTATTTTTTCTAAAACAGAAGCAAAAATTGATGTGGATTCGGATGGTAGTTTTTCTCATAAGTTAGCTTATCACACCGGTTCAGATGAAGCATACCGAACTAAATTCTTTGCAAAAGACATTATTTTAGATGAGGATGCAACGACAAAAGTTTCTTTTACTGTTGATGCCAAAATGATGTTTGATGGAATTGATATAATGACTGAAACAGGAACTCATAACATTGGCGATTTGAATTTGGTAAATGAAATTATGGATAATCTACAAGAAAAATCTTTGGATATCGAATGATGAAGAGAGCAAGCGATGTAGGTTTTTGAAAAAATCCTACATCGCTTACCCAACAACTAAAAACTATGAATAAAATATATCTACTTTCCCTTTTTATTTTCCTTGCTATTTTAAGTTGTGGTAATGATGATACCCCAGAAGAATGTGGAGTCATAGGTGATCTTTCTGACATTCCGTACAATCCAGAGGATTATTTGTTAGTGAAACCAGATGGTTTTCCATCTATGTTGATCCCAAGTGATAATCCCATGACCATTCAAGGAGTGAAATTAGGAAGACATCTTTTTTTCGACCCCATCCTTTCTGCAGATAGTACTATGTCTTGTGCTAGTTGTCATTTTCCTTCATTAAGTTTTACAGATGGAGCTGCTGTGAGTGTTGGAATTGATGGTATTGCAGGCACTAGGAGTTCAATGAGTTTAATGAATATTGGTTATGCGGAGAAAGGTCTTTTTTGGGATGGAAGAGTAAATACCTTAGAGGAACAAGCATTGGTTCCAATAGAAGATCCGATTGAATTGCATGATACTTGGGAGAATGTAGAATCAAAATTAATTGCACACCCAAGTTATCCTGAAATGTTTCGAGAAGCATTTGGAATAGAAGATCGTTCAGAGATTACAAGGGATTTAGCAGTTAAAGCTATGGCTCAATTTGAACGTACATTGATTAGTTCCAATTCTAAATATGATAAAGTTATTTTTCAAGGTTTGGCAGCATTCACGGATTCAGAAGCCCGTGGTTTGAGTATGTATACGGATGAAGGATTAGCTGGTCTACCTGATGCAGAATGTGCACATTGTCATGCGTTGCATATTGGGACAACTGATGATTATTTTAATAATGGTTTGGATTCAGTTGGTTCTTTAACTGAATTTATGGATCTAGGATTAGGAGCGGTGACACAGGATACTTTTGATAATGGAAAATTTCGAGCACCTACTTTGCGGAATATTGCCTTGACCGCACCTTACATGCATGATGGTAGATTTGAAACTTTAGAAGAAGTAATTGATTTTTATAATGAAAGTCCAAATCATGCTAATAGCTCAAATGTAGATGCCAATATCCGCCCCTTAGAGTTAACAGATCAGCAGAAAGAAGATCTGCTTAATTTTTTACATACTCTTACAGATACGGTATTCACCCAAAATCCAGCCTTTCAGAGTCCCTACTAAATTAAATCTAGACCAGCGGTTGACAAAAAAAGCCAAGAATATCGTTTATCATATTCTTGGCTTTTTTTAGGTATTAATGATGCATCTAAAAAAAAGGATCTAGTTTGGATTCTTTACTATTAATTGATGTGCCTAATTAACCTTAGTTTGAGTATTTTTTTTAATAAATCACATATAAATAATCCTAAAATTTTCTGAATTACCCCCCACAATTTTAGCGATAACGCAATATGTTTTTT
>CAYGRM010000083.1:0-843 GCA_964352225.1 uncultured Saprospiraceae bacterium
ACGATAAAAGCTTCTTTTGACTTGACTAATGTACCTCCAAAATATCAAGGTGTTCGACCAATTTATATGGTAATTTCTGATGAAAATTCTAATCCGATTTATTTGGAGAACCCAATCAAAGCAACCGTGCGAGTGAATAACTCTGATAATCAGATTATTGCTGCGGAGAAAAAAGAAATCAATATTAAAGAAAATCAACGTTTATCATTTAATCATCAATTAGGTAAAAGATTGAAAAAAGGATATTACCGAGTGATTGTTTATACTGATATTGGAGTTTTAGGAGCAAGTACTATTCGCTTGAGATAGAAATAATGCTTAGTCAAAAAAGTGAGGATTGAATTATTCAATCCTCACTTTTTTTTTTCGAAATAGATCATTCCATTTATTTCATTTTTTATATTTTTGAAGAAAATTAATCACATTATGGAACACTCTTTTTTTAAAATAACTCCTGCCCTTTTGCTTTCTAGTGTTTTGCTTTTTGGATGTGTAGGTAAGAAGAAACACCTTGCCACGATTCAATCCTTAAAAACAACCAATGAAGGAATAGTAAATGATTGGCAAAAAAGATATAATGAAAAGCGCGCTGAATTAAATACTTCTGTAGAAAAAAGTAGGCAACTCGAATTAGACTTAGCGGAGCGAAAAGGAGAAAATAATATCTTAGTCGATTTGCGAAATGAGCTGCAATTAGAAATTGAGCGCATGGAATCCCAAATGAATAACTTGGGAACTTCCTCTCAGACAGTTGAAAATAACTTAAGAAAGGATATTAAAACAAAGGAAAACGAAATCGCTGAACTTCAGCAAAAAATAAAAGATATAGAAGGACTTTTTGAA
>CAYGRM010000083.1:853-15768 GCA_964352225.1 uncultured Saprospiraceae bacterium
AAGATGCTTGATAATATTTCAGGAGATTAAGCATTTGAATTCCAATCGATGGATCTTAACTCGGTGGAGGTTACCACTCGATTAGATAAAGTCATTTTGATTATGCCAAGTGATCTTTTATTTAGTAAAAATAGAACAAGTAGAATTATTGATTCCGGAAATAACTTGTTGGGAAAAGTCAGTAACATCATAGCGAATTATCCTCAAATGATCATTCAAGTTGTTGGACATACGGATAACTCCTCTCCAGATGCTAAAAAATTTAATGATAATTGGAACTATAGCTCACTTCAAGCAGCAACAATTGTTCGTTCTTTAGTGAGTGATCATAATCTGAATGCCTCCCAATTATCTGCTATTGGAAAAGGAGAATTTGAACCTAGAGCTTCTAATTCTTCTAGTGAAGGAAAGAGTATGAATCGAAGAATTGAAATGATTATATTCCAACCAACAGAAGATTTGGCAAGAGAAATTGACAAGATCATAGGAGAGAATTAAAAGCATGTTTAAATTTTATTTTTTTCCAAAAAAAATACCCATCGCGAAACCAATCGCAATGGGCATTTTTTTTACCACCTCATTTAGAGCATGTTTAAATTTAATTCACTATGGTAAATTTCTTTGATATTCTTTGCTCTTTCGTAATTAAGTGAACAAAGTAAATTCCATTACCTAATTGGTTGACATCAATTTTAAATTGTTGTGTACCTTCTTGCAATTTAAGATCACGTACTTCTATCATTTGTCCTGTCAAACTCATGACCATCACCTTGACATCTGAATTATTCGTCAATTCGAATGCCACATTTAAGATGTTATTCGTTGGATTAGGATAAAGATTAAGTTCTTGAATGGTTTTTTCTATTTCCTCTACTTCCTCAAAAATCTCTTCCGCCAGAACTTCTTTTTCATCATCATAACTTCCGCCAGAATTACTTCCACTTGGAGTAGTGGTACAACCTGTAATCTCTACATCATCAATATAAACCCAATCTGAATTTCCAGATGCGTCACAACGGAATCGGAATCTTGTCGTTGAAGTAAATGGTCCAGGAATAACAACTGAGCTAGTATAAAAAACATTATTTACAAATTGAGCTCCTTGATTCCAATCTCCTACAGTTGTATAGGATGATCCGCCATTGGTAGAAACTTGCAACCAGAAGTCTTCTCCATTTTCCATACTTCTTGCATAAAATGCAAAATCAACAGTTACTTCATCATAACTAGTTAGATTTAGATTATCGGTTGTCATGGTGGAGGTTGAAGTATTATCTCTCAACCGAACGCAGAAACTTCCTGTAGAAGCATAAGCTGCATCATTAGCACTTCTTCTACAATCTGAACCTCCATCATTCCAAATTCCCCAACCTGATTCGAAGCCATTCGAATTAATGGTTTGATAAGTACATCCGCCTGTTTCTTCCACTAGAGTAATGCTTCCACTTGCAGAACAACCGTTGGCATCAGATACTATTATGGTATAAGTTCCTGCTCCAAGGTTATTGATGGTTGCAGTTGATCCACCGTTACTCCAGTTATAGGAATAATTTGGTGTTCCACCAGCAGGACTAACAGTTGCAGAACCATCGGTGTTTCCAGCAGTAGGATTTGTTCCTGATATTGTTCCACCAAGTACAGTCGGCTCAGTAATCGTTACAGAAGCAGAAGAGGAAGTAGTTCCATCTGTTGCCGTTACGGTATAAGTTCCCGCAGCTAATCCAGAGGCAGTTGCACCTGATGCACTATTGCTCCAAGAATAGGTGATTGTTGCCACTCCACCGGTACCTGCAGCTGTTGCAGAACCATTACTTCCGCCAAAACAAGAAACATTTGAACTACTCGAAATTGACACATTAACTGGATTTCCACCTGTGTCAATGATAACAACACTTCCACTTGCTTGACAACCATTGGTATCAGTTGCAGTTACAGTATAAGTACCTGGTCCTAAATTAGAAATGGTTGCTCCAGTTCCACTAGGACTCCATGCGTAAGAATATCCTGGAGTTCCTCCACTTGCACTTGCGGTAGCTGAACCATTATTTCCGCCATTGGCATTTGTTCCGTTTACACTTACAGAAACCGCCGATGGTTGAGAAATATTTACCGAAACAGCAGAAGTTGCAGTTCCACTTGTTGCAGTTACGGTATAAGTTCCAGCGGATAATCCAGAGGTAGTTGTTCCACTTGCGCCATTGCTCCAGGCATAAGTAATGGTTCCATTTCCACCGCTTCCAGCAGCCGTTGCAGTTCCATCACTTCCACTGTTACAGGAAACATTTGTACTACTTGAAATAGTTACAAATACTGGGGGATCAGAATTAATAGGTACACAGAAATTGGTCGTTTCAGAAGAAGTAAAAGAACCTCCACTTGCTAAAACGGTACTTGAAGCATCTTCTGTCAAGGTGTAAGATCCACTCCCATATGCACAACAAATTCCATCTCCATAGGCATCATATATAGTGAAATCAAAACAACCATCAGCTAAGCAAAGTGGAATCACCAAAGTAGAACCATCAGCTTGACTTCCATAAGTTCCTCCTGAAGCAACAGTAGCGCCACCTCCATCTTTAATGTCCCAACTTGTTTCTTCTGGATAATTATCAAAAGTGATCGAAAGTGTTACATTATTTGAGCCTGAACTAAATGATGAATTTGATCCATCATTATTTGTATTTTCATCAGCTTGCCCATTTGGATTACTGGTAGAAGCAGCAAAAGTATGATTTCCACTTCCAAAAGAAACACTAGGCAAATTAACATTTGTGGTAGCATTTTGGGCTAAAGAGCCAGACCAGCTGTAAGTATTATTTGAGCCTCCATCCAAACTATAATTGATCGTTACAGAGCTCAAGGTGTTTGAACCATAATTTCTTAAAACCACAACTGGTGAATCACTTGATGCACAAATACTTCCAGTAGGAGAATTAATCGAAGTAATTCCTGAATCATTGGCAGTACTGGCAGAAACTGAAAGAACAGCAGCTTCTGCATTGATTCGACCATAACCAAGATCATTTGACCACGTTCCATTGGGTTGACCGCCTACGTTAGAGTAAGAATATCCTCCTACTTTGTCAGTCGTACTTTCCAATGCTGCACGAGCTTGATCTTCTGTCAAACTACCGTTGGCAGAAAGTACCAATGCCATCACGCCTGCTGCATTGGGACAAGCTGAAGATGTTCCATTAAAATTAGGAATATAATCTCCACTTGAATACCCAGCTGATCCAGAAATATCTGTGGCAAAAATTTTCACACCCGGTGCTGCCAAGTCTGCACCAGTTCCATAGTTCGATCCCCACCAAGTTTCTCCATCACATGATGATGGATTTTTTCTTTGATTACACATACTCATGGCGATAACTGAAATAGTAGGTGAATAAGTTGCTGGATAACTATTTGCTCCATTATCATTTCCAGCAGCAAATAGTACCGGAGAGCCTAACCCTCCACGTCCATTATTGACCGCATTATCAATAGCATTATTAATCGTAGAAGAGGATCCACCACCTCCCCATGAGTTACTTAATATATCTGCGTTCCCAGTATTAATTGACCAAGTTAAGGCATTTCCAATCCAGGTATTACTAGTCACCCAATTAGGTCCAGAACTATAAGCAATTCTTACAGGAATAATTTTACTATCATAAGCCACTCCTGCTCCACCTAAATTATTATTTCCAACAGCAGCAACAATACCTGCACAAGCCGTTCCGTGAGCATCGTTCCCTGAAGGATTCCCTCCACTTCCTTGTCCAGTTGCATCATAACCAGGTAGAAGATTCGCCACCAAATCAGGATGACTCAAGTCAACTCCTTCATCAAGGATCGCAACTTTAATGGTAGCAGAACCAGTAGTTGATCCCCATGCATTAAATACTTTCATATCAGCACCTGAAATACCTCCATATTGATTGGTATTTATTCCATCATTATTCAATGACCATTGCTCACCAACATTAGGATCATTGGTATTCATTCGTTTCATGAGTCTTAAAAAATCAGGTTCTGCATATGCATAATTTTGAGTCTCATGAAATTCATTCGCAATCTCTAACGCATTCTTATTTCCAACTACTTTTACTTCAATTAATAATGGTTCAAATTCATTTCGCTCATAATCTAAAACGTAAACATTCTTTTTTATCTCATTTTCGAAAAAAGAATATTGGCTTTCACTATTAAGTCGAACTAATACTCGATCCATTACTCCATGCAGCGTTCCATCTTTGTGGGCTAAAAAATGATTCGCATAATCTACTTTTGGATTAGCTTCAATCTCTTCTAACAATGTGTACACGGCTGACTCAGAACTAACATTTTGTAAATCTAAAAGAGTGACTTCTGGAGCAGGTAACATCATTTCCCTAGTAAATGATTTAATTTCCTTGTGATTGGCGAGAATTTGTTTTTGTTCATTAAAATCTGTGCCTGCTTTGAATTGGACAAGTATTTTTTGAGTAGATACTTGAAGAAAGGTTTTCCCTTCTGGTGAATAATAAAAATCCTGTGAATTGGCATTGAATGAAAAAAATAAAACCAATGCAAATAGAGTTGTAAAATTTCTCATCATAATAAATAAAGGTTTTAGAGAATGGCAAAACAGGAATTAATTTGTCAGTTTTTTGTTCGATTCCATCAGTATTGCATATCCCTTAGTTAGGAAATGTTTCAAATAAAGATTAAGGAGAAGGGTATTGTCGAATACTAGAAAATTAAATGTAACAATTATAAGAACTTTTGTAATTATATCTTATATATTTAATTAAGACCAATATATTATTTTTAATATGAACAAAAAAATTTTAAGTATTTTTTATCATAAAAAAACTATTAAATAAGCTTAAAGACGTAAGTAATCAGGCTAGATTATTCATAGAATTTTGCTTGGCTATTTATAGCAAAAAGTTAGATTCCATATTTAAAATCTGAAATCAATTTTTTAAAAATTTAAAAATCCCGTCACGCTAAAATTCGTGACGGGAGGTAACCATATATGTTAATCATCAATTATTTACTCTTCAATTATAAATCTTTTACTATGCATTTTATTTTTGGAAAAAAAACTCAAAACATATATGCCTGCTTCGAATTGACTGACATCCACTTGAAAGGAATGCTTGTTTTTTTCAAAAAATTTCTTTTCAGTAAAAATTTCTTTACCAGAAAAATCTAAAATTTTAATTCTAGTATCAGATGCTTCTTTTGCATAAAAACTAACATTTAATAAATCACTAGTTGGATTAGGATATAAATTAATATGCGTTAAAAATTCATTATCATCTTCTTGATGGTCTAAAATCAATTCTCCAACATTTAAATAGCTCACAATTATTTCATCATCTAATCCAGTTGTACAACCTCTAAAATTTATATCATCAAGGTAAACCCAGTCTTGATCATCCTTGGCATCACATCGAAATCGAAATTTAATTTGATCATTGAATGGCCCCAATATTTCCACCTCCTCATTATACCTTTTATCATTAATGAACTCATCCCCAAAATTCCACTCCTCCACCAATTCAAAAGTATTACCACCATCTCTAGAAATTTGCAACCAAAAATCATCTGTCAACTCATTCATACTTCTAGCATAATATGAAAAACCTACGGTTACGGTTTCGAAAAGAGTTAGGTTAAAAATATCCGAGGTCATTATCGAACTTTCAGAATTGTCTCTTAGCCGAATACAGAATTTTCCACTATTTGCATATGGCTGATCCTGAATTGACCTTCGACAATCGTCTCCTCCATCAATCCAAATTCCCCAACTATCTTCAAAATTGTTTTCTACTATTTTTTCAATTTGGCATGGAGCATTATTCGATTCTGGAACAATAAAAACAGCATAATCTTCTACCTCTCCAAATTCAAATTCGCCACAAGGAGGTGGATTACCATTCCACATCATACTCACTCGCATACGGGTTAAACCAATTGGTGCATCGTATGGAATTGCAATATCTCCTGCCACTTCATTACTTGTTGGACTTGCAAAAAATACTTCCTCACCCGGATCATCAAAATCAAAATCTCGATTAAAATCAATCCAAATTTTCCAAGCCTCTTTATAAACTGCATTAGAAAAACCAGGTCCCATTTTAAATGGATGATTAGAATTTCTCTCCAATTCAGTCACCATTGAAGTAAAATCTCCATACCCTCCATTATTCCCACTCAAATTTTGGATGCTCCCAATTTTAAGATAATTAATCCACTCGTTGGAAGAATCATTTCCAGCGCTTGAACAATAACCATTATTAGGGGTGTTATTTAAAATTTCAATACTCTCTATCTTCTCACAATTATTTATGTCTGAAACTGTAACGGTGTAAATTCCTGGAGCTAGGTTTTCAATCATTTCCTCGGTCGATCCATTACTCCATAAGTAAAAATAATCGGGAGTTCCACCATGCGGTGTTGCTATTGCTGATCCATTATTTCCTCCTACAGCATTGGTTCCGATCAGATCAACCGTCAAGGGTGTTGGTTCAAAAATGGTAATATCAACTTGTCCGGTAAGTGTTCCATCAGTCGCAGTTACAGTATAATTTCCCGCTGATAAATCTGTTAAAGTTGCCCCCGTCGATCCATTACTCCAATTGTATGCATAATTTCCTGTTCCTCCATTTGCTACCACAGTAACTGTCCCATCACTATTTCCATGACATAAAACATTCGATATGGATACTATGCTTACCGATAAATTCGCAGTAATGATATCTGAAATAAAAACACTTCCAATCTGTGTGCAATCCGAGTTATCGGTAATCGTAACGGTATAAGTTCCTCCTGCTAAATTATTGATCATTGGGCTCGAGCCCCCATTACTCCATTGATAATTATAACTTGGATTTCCTCCAGTTGCTGATGCAGTTGCGGAACCACTATTATTTCCATTAGAGTTTACACTTGTTATGGAAACTATAATTTCACTTGGTTCTGAAATAACTACTGAGGAATATGCTTCAGTAAGCCCATCGCTTACCGTCACAGAGTAGGCTCCTGCCGTTAAATCTGTAATAGTTGGACTAGTTGCGCCATGACTCCAGAAGTAAATATAGTTGCCACTTCCTCCGGTTGCTTCTACCGTTGCCATACCATCATTTCCTCCAAAACAAGTCACATTATTCCCAGCTACTAAACTTAAATTCAAAGGAGGATTATTTCCATTGGGTAAGCAAAAATTAGTCATTTCTGAAAATCCAAAACTGCTTCCACTAGCTAATATATTTCCGCTAGAATTATCTTGTAAACTGTATGAACCATTTCCTTGGCTACAACACATTCCATTTCCCGCAGCATCATAAATAGTAAAATCATAGCAACCGTTTTCCAAACAAAGCACTTCCGTAAGTATATTGTTAGAAGGATTTGAATAATTATTTCCCGAAAGAACTACTGTCCCGAAATTGTCTTTAATATCCCAAGAAGTTTCTCCGGGATTAGCATCAAACTGAAGCGTCAAAGTCAGATTATTTTCCCCAACGGTAAATGAGCTGGAATGGGAATCATTATTTGGATTAGCATCTATTTGAAAATTAGGATTACTCGTCGCCACAGTTAATAAATGGTTTCCACTCCAAAATGAAATATTGGGTAAGGTAATTGATGTCGTTGCTCCGCTCGCCAAACTTCCTGTCCAATTAAAAACATTATTTCCAGTTCCATCTACTTCATAATTTATAGTTACGGATGTCAATACATTCGTTCCATAATTTTTCAAAGTAACAATTGGGTTGACTGAAAAATAACAAACATTTCCAACCGGTTGATAAATATCAGAAATACCTGCATCATAACTTGCTATTGGAGGTGTTCCATTTCCCCCCAAGGCATTGGCTGCATTTATTTTTCCATAACCTAATTCACTCGACCAAGTACCATTTGGTTGGCCATTAACGGTCAAGTAATTATAACCTCCCACTTTATCAGCTGTCGATTCCATCGCATAGCGAGCTTCCGCTGCAGTCAAAGTATTATCATTAGAAAGAATTAAAGCCATAACTCCAGCAGCATTGGGACAAGCAGAAGAGGTTCCATTAAAGTTGGGAACATAGTCTCCATTACTATACCCACTCGCTCCCGCTATATCTGTGGCAAAAATTTTCACGCCAGGAGCAGCAATATCTGCTGAAATTCCATAGTTTGATCCCCACCAATATTCATTATCACAAGACGTTGGATTTTTTCTTTGATTACACATACTCATGGCAACTACGGCAATCGTTGGTTCATAAGTGGCCGGATAAAAAACTGAACTATTATCATTCCCAGCTGCAAAAAATACTGGTGCTCCAAGCCCATTCCTTCCATTATTCACCGCACCATCGATAGCATTATTGATGGAAGATGAAGCTCCTCCTCCACCCCACGAATTACTCAAGACATCAGCATTTCCAGTTTGCCATGACCAGTTGATCGCATTAGTTATCCAACTATTATTGGTAATCCAATTTGATCCTGAGCTATAGGCAATTCGAACAGGAATGATTTTACAATTGTAAGCTACACCTGCTCCACCTAAATTATTATTCCCAACTGCAGCGACAATGCCAGCACATGCTGTACCATGAGCGTCATCCCCTGAAGCATCTCCCGCACTCCCCTGCCCTGTAGCATCAAAACCAGGTAAAAGATTAGCTATCAAATCTGGATGATCCAAATCAACCCCCTCATCAATGATCGCCACCTTGATCGAAGCACTTCCTGCGGTCGTATTCCAAGCATTAAAAACATTCATATCTGAACCGGGAATCCCTCCATACTGAGCAGTATTATTTCCATCGTTTTGGAGCGACCATTGATTGTTTACAGAGGGATCATTAGTACTAAGTCTTTTCATTATTCTAAGAAAATCTGGCTCGCAATAATCGAAAATTTCCGCCTCATGAATTTCGTTTGCAAGAGCTAAAGCATTTCGGTTTTTATGAACTTTTATTTCAAACAAAAGCTCATCAAACTGATTACGTGTATACGTTGTTACTCCTTGAAAATCATAGATTATTTGATCAAGTAGTGATTTTTGATCAGCAGACTTCAATCTTAATAAAACTTGATTGGTAACCCCATGGAGCGTACCATCTGGATGAGTTAAAAAATAATTTGCATAGCTAATAGATGCTTCATCTTGAAGTGATTGTAACAATGCATTTACAGAAGCTGAATTAGGGGTGTTTTTCAATTCTAAAATAGAGACACGAGGAGCTGGCAAGTTTTGGATAGTTGCCAAATTAAGATAGTTTTCTTGTTTAGATAAAATTTGTAGTTGTTCCTCTTTATTCAAATTAGAATTAAATTGGACGAGAATTTTTTGAGTAGAGATTTCTAATTGGACTTTCCCATCCGGACCATAATAAAAACTTTGGGCATAAAAATCTTGGGCTAGACACATCATTAGGCCTAGCAAAATTGTAGCATTTCGCAGTAACATAAGTGTAACGGTTTTAGGTTTATTAAAGGTTTTATGACATTTCTAAAAAATCTATAACAATACAATTACAAAAAAATCAACCAAATGGATTTCTGGTATTAAATATATTATTATAAAAAAGGGGAAGGAATTTATTAATAGATATGAAATGGGAATAGATTACATTTTTTATAATATGTAATCTAAAAAAGGTGAACCCCACAAAACACTATTCTATTTTAAAAAAAGAAATAACAATTCAATTTCATAGTTAAAATGTATTGTAAAACCCTTTGAAAATAATATGTCTTGAAAATAGCATCTTTTTAAAATCCAAAATAATAATCTAATAATATTTCCTATTTTTGATCAGCTGATTGTATGGCTAAAACTTAAAATTTTATGTCAAATAAATATTTTCTAATAGTACTTTTTTCCATCCTCTTTGCTTTTCAATTATTTGCTCAAACCTTTGTTAATCGGGCAACGGACTTTGGTATTATCGAAGGTTATGGAGAGTTAGGTTGGGAAGAATTTGGAGGTGGTGTTAGTTTTTTTGACTTCAATGGAGATGGGTGGGATGACTTATGTTTCCCAACTGCAGAGGGCGATAGTTTACTTTTTTTTCATAATAATCAAGGCGTTTTCGAGAAAATAAATGGACTTGTACTAGAGACTTCCGCGACAAAACAACTGCTGTGGGCAGACATTGATAATGATGGCGATAAAGATTTGTTCGTTACTAATTTTATGGCAGCCAATCGGCTTTTTGAGAACGATGGTTTTATGAACATGACGGATATCACCTTGTCTGCCAATTTCTTTTTATTCCCAGATCCCACCTACGGAGCTGCTTTTGCGGATTATGATGGTGATGGATATTTAGATTTATATATCACCAATCGCTCGAATGGAACATTTGATAGTTTCACTAATTATTTATGGAAAAACAATGGTAACAATACTTTTACAAATGTTGCCATTCAGACTAATACAAGTGATGGATTGAAGGTTTCCTTTTGCGCTGGCTTCATCGATATCAACCAAAATTTAAGACCTGACATCTATATTGCCAATGATCGGTTGGCAAAGAATACTATGTTTTTGAATAATGGAAACACCTTTTCAGACATTAGTTTTTCGTCGGGAACTGATACAGTAGTCAATGCCATGAATGTTGGCGCAGGCGATTATGATAATGATGGACATCTTGACATTTATGTAACCAATACTGAAGGAGGAAATGTTTTATTTAAAAATAATGGCGATGAAACCTTTACCGACATGACCACTTCGGCAGGTGTTGCATTCAATCAATGGAGTTGGGGAGGAAATTTTTTCGACTATGACAATGATGGTGATTTGGATTTGTACGTGTCAAGTGAAGAGGTGGAAGATGGAAAAGTAAATGCACTTTACGAAAACATGGGTGACGGCACTTTTCAACTACCATTGTTAGATGGAATACCTGGAGATACTTTAAGAAGTTTTGGAAATGCAGTAGGTGATTTTAATTTAGATGGAAAAATGGATGTAGTAGTCGTGAATGCTTATGGTGATCCTATGTTGATTTGGGAGAATCAAACGGACAATGAAAATAATTGGTTAAAGGTAAATTTGGAGGGAGTAGAAAGTAATCGAGATGGCATCGGCAGTTGGATTGAAATATATCATGATGGTAAAAAACAAGTTCGCTACACTCAATGTGGATCTGCCTATCTAGCTCAAAATACGAGGACGGAACATTTTGGCATTGGAGATTTTGAAACGCTGGATTCAGTTATTGTTCGTTGGCAATTGGGGATAGTTGATAAATTTGAAAATGTACCAGCCAATCAAATTTTGGAAGTGGTAGAAGGAATGACGATTGTTGCGACAAATGAAATTTTTAAGGAGAAAAATTATTTCCAAATTTCACCTAATCCAGTTTCAGAGAATTATTTTCATTTAAAAAATTCATTTGGGGAAAATGTTGAAGTTGATTTGCAATTAGTGAATTTGAGTGGGCAGGTTGTTTTTAACAGCAGAATGAAATTAATTGATGGAGAAAATAGAATTGAGTTGCCCTCGAATTTAGACGATGGTTTTTATTATTTAGAAATAAATTCAAAGAATCTTTCTGAGCAACAAACTATTATTTTATTGAGATCAGATTAAGAATTCATCCGTGGCACAATTTCAAACCGTTTCACGGATAAGTACTTGAAAAAAGGAAACTACAACCCAAAATAATAATGCAACCCCATTTGCACTCCACCAAAGGCATTATTCGAAGCTTCATAAATTCCCTTAGAATTATTCAATCGCCATTTTTCTGCATTCATATCTCCCAACCCATATCCTCCCAACAATTCAAGATTCAAAGCTAATCCTTCCGACAGAAAAGTCCTTACTCCAAAACTCAACGTAACTCCAAAATCTACTGATTCAAATTGATCTTTATCATCTTCCAAATCACTCCCACCAGCAAGCTGTGCTAAAGCTAAAATATCCCCATTGGGATTTTGACTTGAATGAAAGTCAATCAAGGAAACATCATTTCGATCAAGCGTCCAAGTCGTTTCCGCTCGATTCAAAAAGGAAACATATCCACCTACCGAAAAAAATGCTCTGGTTGCGTAAGAGTTTATTTCGGTATCTCCGAATACCATTTTATAACTTAAAGGAATCATGATATAATTGAGTTCTACCTTTCTTTCGTAACTATTATTGTTAGCCTTTGAAGTATATCTTTGTCCAAGTCTTAACAGTTTAACTCCCGTTTGAACATGATGTTTGTTGAAACCTGCATAACCAAAAGACAATCCAAAAGCGGGTTTTCCAGTAAATTCATAATCCATTTCTGAAGATCCATAATTATTTTGATTGACAATGGAAGTCAAGAAATAAGCCGCATCGCCACCTACAAAAACTTGGGCTTGTACATTTTGATTTTGGAAAAAAAGGAAAATCGATAGTGTTAGAAAGTTGATCAAGGTCTTCATAATGTTTTTTTTTTAGAAAAAAAGAATATCAATAAGAACAAAAAACATAGGATTTCGCTGCTTGATAATTTTCATTTTTTCAAAATAAAAACGCGCTCAAAATTACTCCTGAGCGCGTTTTATTTTTTTCAACAAATTCTAATTAGCTATAAATCTTGAGGTCGCTTTTCGTCCATCTTCTAAATTTACTTGAAGGAAATAAGTTCCTGTTGGTAAATCATTCTCAAAACTGATCGAGATTAAATCGCCTCCCACTTCATAATTTACTGGAACGATTTTTCCCAAAACATTGATGATGGTTAAATTTTCAATAGTAGTTGTTTCCGTCAACTTTAAAAATAAATTTTCTGAAACTGGATTTGGAAATAACGTAATTGGAAAATCATTTTGATCAAAAACTCCTGTGATAGATTCAACGGTAACTGTTTCCGTAATGGTACATCCGTTCGCATCAGTAACTGTAACGGTATAATCACCTGCTGCTAAATTACCCAAAGTGTATTCTGTTGAACCAGTTGACCAAAGGTATTCGTACCCAAAAGTTCCCCCAGATAAGTTTTCAATTTCCGCAATTCCGTTCATATTCCCATCTGTTTCTGGCGAACTAAACAACGTTAATGATAAGGCAGTAGGTTGTGTAATTTCTACTTGCGTATTACTCACTACACCGTTGGCATCGGTAATCGTAATTTCATAAATACCTGCTCCCAAATTATTTAAATCAGGAACATTAGGAGTCCAATCATAAGTATAAGGAGACGTTCCACCAGTCACCGCAAGGTCAATACTTGCATTTTGATCTCCAAAACATGCTAAAGGATTATTAGTGGTTGAGGTGGTAATACTGATTGGCTGCACCGTTTCCATAATCGTAACTGTGGTGGTGTAAGTATCTGTGCAACAATAATTTTGAGTAGTCAAAGTGATGGTATAATCTCCTGGAGTAGCGTACATTACTGGTGCTGGATTTCGTTCCGTTGAAGTTTCTCCATTTCCAAAATTCCAAGCATAGGTTCTTGCATATTTTGATTCATTCATGAACTCGATCATATTATCATTGACCGTAACACTAAATTCAGCAGGCGGAATCAACAAACTATCTTGTCCTAAAGAATTAAAGGAAAGAAAAATTCCACTATCAAATGATGAATCTCCACGATCAGCAATCACCATTTTTACGTGATAAGTTTCATTCGCCACCGCTACAAATGATGCAGGGAGAGAAGTCGTAAATCCATCGTACACCACATGTTGTCCCGTCTCATTGTTCACATAGTATTGACTATTTTCCATGTCATTCACACTATTGATAGCTACTTCTGTAGTCGTTCCTGGAATAGTCGAGATATTATCAGCATTATTGCTAAAAGGGCCTGTACTGCCTGGTCCTGAAATAAAAAATGCAAAAGCATCATTAAATTGAGTATTGACATATTCTGGATATTCTTCTGAACCAAAAACATAATTGAAATCCAAAGTATCACTCATCATTACTGTAAAATCAAATTCAATCGCGACGGCATCCATCGAATTAGGCAAGCCTGACATGGAAGACATCAAATCAATATCTGCATCTCCTGCTGTACCCAGCGTACTACTGGTAAATACATCAGCTGCTGCATTAATATCCATAATCTCCCCATTGCAAAAAACAATACCTGCATCCAATCCCAAATCAGTTCCTCCTGCATCAAAGAATCCAATATTAGCACTACTTCCAGTAGTCGTCACATTGGAAATAATGATCGCTGGATCATCAAAAAAATCCATTACCATTTGTTCGACAGAATAAGAATTGTCAATAAATAAATTTGACTGGGCATGTAATGAACTGAAAAATCCACCAATAAAAATTAAAGGAAGGAGTATAGTCTTTTTCATGTTGTTTTATTTTTTTTGAAAAAAATGATTTGAACTTTTACTAAAGATAATCTTGTTTTTATCATTAAAAGAAAAGTCAAGATAAAGCTTCCAGCATATGCCATTATTTTACAAAGAAGTTACCTTGGTATTTAATACCGAAGTTGTTTTAGACTAAGTGAAATGGAAATGATTGCTTTGCTCGTTGCCTCAGGAAACAGGAGGAATTTTAGCCATGATTTTAAGATCTATAATTGGGGAAAATTAAGAAAAAAGAAAACCGTCATTTATTCCACCATTCTTTTTGCCACAATTTTTAGTCTACCATATAATTTTAGGAATGTTTCCTGAAAATGGAAATCTGAATTTGATCAGAGCTATGAAGAGATTCGGGATGAATTGGATAAAAGGTGATTTTTTTTTGACGCTGACTTTTTATGAATTTTTATGTTTTCCTTTTTGCAAGCAAAAAGGGAATTATAAATTGTGAGTACCATGAAAAGTCAGCGTCTAAAAATCATTTCATCAAATCAATTTCTTTCAAATTTTCAATTCTATTTCTCACCAAGAAATCATCGATCGTTTCAAAATGTTCGATCACTCGCTTATCTTTAAATTCAAAAACCTTTTGTGATAAACCTTGTAAA
>CAYGRM010000083.1:15778-20601 GCA_964352225.1 uncultured Saprospiraceae bacterium
TGCTTCTTTTAAAATATCTTTTGATTTGATATCCAAATGATTGGTCGGCTCATCGAGTATCAAAAAGTTGACCGGTTCCAACAATAATTTCACCATCGCCAACCGAGTTCGCTCTCCTCCCGAAAGTACCGAAACTTTTTTGTCAATATCTTCTCCGCTAAACATAAAACCTCCTAAGATATTTTTGAGTTGAGTTCGAATTTCTCCTTTGGCAATTTCATCAACAGTTTCGAAAACCGTCAATTGAGGATCAAGTAAGGAGGCTTGATTTTGAGCAAAATATCCGACTTCAATATTGTGCCCTAATTGACATTCTCCTTCGAACTCAATCTCTCCCATGATAGCTTTGATCATCGTAGATTTCCCTTCTCCATTCCGACCGACGAAGGAAACTTTTTCACCTCGTTCGATCGTCATGTTGGCATCTTTAAAAACCACGTGATCGCCATATTTTTTTGATAAATCTTTGGCAAGGACTGGATAATCACCTGAGCGACGGCAAGATGGGAACCTTAATTTCAAAGCCGACTTATCGACTTCGTCCACTTCGATAATTTCCATTTTTTCCAACATTCGTTCGACTGAACTCACTTGATTTGTTTTGGAATAGGTTCCCTTGAATCTTTCTATAAATCGCTTGTGAGTTTCAATTTGTTTTTGCTGCTCATTATATGCTTTGAGCTGATGTTCTCGACGCTCTTTTCGCAGTTCTAAGTAGTGCGAGTAATTAGCTTTGTAATCATAAATTCGTCCCATCGTCACTTCAATAGTTCGATTGGTGATGTTGTCGATAAATGCTTTATCATGCGAAATTACGAGAACTGCTTTTGCCTTATTAATTAAAAAATCTTCTAACCAAATCACCGATTCGATATCAATATGATTGGTCGGCTCATCGAGCAAAATCAAATCTGGTTTTTGCAAAAGGATTTTCGCTAACTCAATTCTCATTCTCCAACCACCACTAAATTCTGAAGTTGGACGAGGAAAATCTTCCCTTTTAAATCCTAAACCAAGCAATGTTTTTTCTACCTCGGCATCATAATTTACATCTTCAAGAGTATAGTAAATATCTCCCAATTCTGTCACCTTATCAATGATCGACATGTACTCATCTGATTCGTAATCTGTTCGAGTTTCCAACTCTTTATTGAGTCGTTCCATCTCATCACGCATCTCAAAAACTTTTCCAAATGCCTTGGAGGTTTCTTCAAAAACAGTACAATCATCATCGGTCAATAAGTGTTGTGGAAGGTAAGCAATAACTGCTTCTTTGGGAGCTTGAATATTCCCACGAGTGGGTTTGTCTACGCCAGCAATGATCTTCATCATGGTAGATTTCCCTGCACCATTTTTTCCCATCAAGGCTATCTTATCATCAGGGTTGATCACAAAATTTACGTCCTTAAAAAGGGTCGTTCCACTAAATTCTACCGCTATATTTTCTACTAAAATCATATATATTTTTTTTGAGCGGCAAAAGTAATAAAATGCGAGGAGTGGTGGAAGATTATTTTCGTAAGAATTTTAATTAAAAATTAAAATTCTCCCTATCAAATCACCCAAATGGGTGGCTTCCAAAACCTTCCTACCATGTATCTTTGCTGATAGTTTAAATGTTTTTCACCCAAAAAATTCACTATGAGATTATTCCCTACCCTTTTACTATTAATTTTTTCCATTTCTTTTCCCCAAGCACAATTAGTTTTAGAGCGAGATATTAATCAAGAAGCAGCTTCTTCTTCACCAATGTATGCAGCGCAATTAGGTGATGCGATTTACTTTGCGGCAGATGATGGAGTTAATGGAGAAGAGCTACATAAATATGATTTGACTACTCAAACTGCCTCGTTGGTCGCTAATATTAATGCGTACCAAAATGGAACTGGTACTTACGAAGTACTAGCATTTGATAATAAAATATTTTTCAATGCAAGAGATGGTGGCAACCTTGATCGATTTTTATATGTGCATGATCCAAGTGATAATTCAACTCAACTCTTGGTAGATAATATGAATAACGAGCTTCGTAATCCTAATTATATGTATGAGTTTAACGGTCAACTTTTTATGGCAGGCGAGTTTGATTATAATGATGCTGAGTTTGGTCGATATAATCCTGTGACCAATGAATTTGAATTAATTGCCGACATCAATCCTGGTGGTAGTAGTAGTCCAAATAATTTTATAGAAGTAAATGGAGAACTATGGTTTGCAGCGGATGACGGTCAAAGTCAAAGTAATCTTTGGAAGTATAATCCTACCACCAACACAGTCGAAAATGTTATCTACACCAGTCAAACTGGAGATTTTCCCAATATCGCTCCACAATCCTATTTCGATGGTAAATTTTTCTTTCAAGGTTTTAAACAAGGAGAAGGATCTGAACTTTATGTTTATGATGTCGCGAGCAATACCTTATTGGATTTTCCAGAAATATATGTAGGAGCAGGTAGTAGTTCTCCTTATGGTTTTACCGAGGTGGATGGGAAATTATTTTTCTCAGCCAGAACAGTTGACGTAGGACGAGAGCTCAGAGTTTATGATCCTACAACCAATGAAGTAACTGTGGTGGCGGATATTTTCCCTGGAAATTCAAATGCCAGTCCAGGTGATTTAAAAGTACTGGATGGAAAATTATACTTTTCGGCGAACTCCAATGACGATGATCGAAATTTATATTCCTATGATGATGGAGCAGGTCTAGTTTTAGAAGCGACTCTGGAAAATAATATTCCCTTTGGAGTTTCAACTTTAATTGCTGCTAATGGAATTCTTTTTTTGGATGGGTATCAGCTGGAAAATGGCAGCGAACTATATCAGTTCATTCCGGGAACCAATGAAATTACATTGGCGGCCGACATTAATCAAACTACAATTGGTTCTGATCCTTATGGTTTTACGGAGTACAATGGGCGTTTATATTTCGGAGCTGACGAAGTCAATAGTGGTCGAGAAATCTGGGTGTATGATCCTGCAACTGGAAGTGTGGATATTCTTTCTGACGGACCAGGAAGCTTAAAACCAGATAATTTTACGGTCGTTGATGGAAAATTATATTTCTCTGGAATCGATCCAAATGTAGGTTATGGAATTTTGTCCTATGATGATGCAACTGGTTTGATTTCACCAACTTCATTTATTACTCCAACCAGTACAGGTCACATTACACAGATGATTGAGCTTAATGGAAAATTATATTTTGGAGCTGATACGGATGATTATGAAAATGAATTATATGTTTATGATCCTAGTAATGATACTTGGGACATCACCCAAGACATCAACCCAAATGGAGACAGTTATGCAGAAAGACTATTTATTTACAACAATGAAATATACTTTCAAGCTAGCGATGGAGTCAGCGGAGTAGAGCTTTGGAAATATAATGATGTAACTGGATTTACTAGTTTGGTGGCAGATATAATTCCTGGATCTGATGATGGATCCCCAGAATGGTTTGCGGAATATAATGGTGAGTTATTTTTTAATGCCCAATCGGAAAATGATGGAACTCAACTATTTAGCTATAATGCTAACAATGGAGTTTTCACTCAACGGACTTCATTTCAGAGTAATATGAATCCAGAATATATGACGGTGCATAATGATAAATTATTTTTTGCTGGTAAGTTTTCCAATGCGACCAATGTAGAATTATTGTATTATGATGCGGCAACTGATAGTACTTATTTGACTGCAGATTTAAATCCAAATGCAAGTAGTCCAAGATTTATTACTTCCTTCAATGACAAAGTTTACTTTGCCACTTTCACCGATGCCTACGGACGGGAACTTTGGGAATATAATGATACTGCTAGCTCCATTGTCGCTGATATTTATCCTGGAGTGCCAGAATCTGATCCACAAGATTTGACTCTTTTTAATGGAAAATTATATTTCTCCGCAAATGATGGTGTTCGCGGCGCAGAGATTTGGAGTATCGCTGAATGCTTAAATATTGTGGTGGATGCTGAACCTCAAATAAATGCCGATGGGATGGGTTCTATTGATCTGACCATTGAAGGTGGAACTCCTCCTTATTCAATTTTATGGAATACTGGAGCAACAACTGAGGATCTTGAGAACCTCCAATCAGGAACTTATACTGCTACTATTTCAGATGCGTCGGGATGTTTATCAGAGATAACTGCGGTGGTTGATTTTATTAACGTTGGGGTGGAAAATATTTTGTCGGAAGATTTAATTTCTATTTTTCCAAATCCGAATAGTGGAATTTTTAGTTTAGAAGTTGATGATTTAAAAATTGAATCAGTCGAGATTTTTGATCTCCAAGGAAGATTATTTTTCCAAAAAATAATTACGGACAATCCACCTGTAATTTCAATCAACTTAAAATATGCTACCAGCGGAATTTATTTAGTAAAAGTCAAAACTCCAGAAGGTGTTTTAACAAAAAAAATAATCCTAGAATAAGAGCTTGTCTAAGAGCATATTTTTGAAGTACATTTCCCTTGTAAAGTTAAATGTGTTTATACCTAAATTGAAAGGCCGTGCGAAATAATCGTACGGCCTTTTTTATGGTAAAACCTTCTTGATAAAAAAGTATTACTTGGAACCTATCTTCGAATCTTTATTTTAATACGTTGTAAATGTACTGTTATTAAACTACCTCGCAGCAAGCTGACGAGGTATTGAAAAAACAAATAACTATCACGGTTTCATAGCCCCAACTTTTAAGTTGGGGTAAAATTTAAGTTACTAGGCTTTAGCCGTTCACTCATTTTGTGTATGGCTAAAGCCGTTTCTTATTTAACTTAATCCCCAACTTAAAAGTTGGGGCTATGAAATCCTTGCTTGTT
>CAYGRM010000084.1:0-14815 GCA_964352225.1 uncultured Saprospiraceae bacterium
CGATTATATCGGTCGAAGCAATTTGCATTTTCCACTTGTCTAATTTTAGTTTCTATAAAAGGTTGGATTGGTTATCACGTTGGCAGGACAGGCGATACGGATGCCATGCTGGTTGCCTTTTTGATGGGAGGAAGCTTCTTTTTTTTAAAATATATGAAGTCAGAAAAAAATGTAAAATTATTGTTATCAGCCATGTTTTTTGGATTTGCATTTTTAACTAAAGGGTTTGCAATGATGGTTTTCGTACCAAGTATTTTACTCTTCTCCTTTTTCACTAATCAATTACGTTTTCTATTTTTTCAAAAAGCAACTTATTTTGCATTATTACTTTTTATGATTTTCCCTTTCGGTTGGTTTTGGATAAATACACAATTTGGAATTTCATTTCTAGAAAAAGAAGATTTAGGAAGCAATGCTTTTACGTCAATGATTTTTTATGATCTGGTGGAGCGTTTCTCTAATCCTGATTTTATTGATCCAGCTTCATCTCACACCAAATTATTTTTCTTTACCTATTTGGATACTCGGTTTAATGTTTGGAATTACTTTTTCTTCGGTGGAATTTTTGTAATTCTAGTTTCTCTTTTTCTAAAAAAAATAACTGCGAAACAAATTCTTTCAAAGTTAAAATCACCACTTATTCTTATCTCGATTTGTTGGGCTGCACCACTTATTGTATTTCAAAACTTTGCCAATGTTCAACATCATTGGTATTTGGCCCCGGCACTTCCGTTCATTGCAATTCTCACTTGCGAAATGATTTTTTGGTTAAAAAAACAATTCCCGTTTTTCAAATGTTTATTTTTTGGAGCATTGGCTTTTACGTTGATTCGTCAAGCTAATATGTTTAATTCGCCTGATCAAAAACCAAAATTCATTTTAGAAAATCAAGCAATTTTAACAACTGGAAAAAGGATAATTAACCTTGTTCCAGTTTCTAGCCAATCACTTACTTTATATCTATATCAATGTAATCCTCATCAAATTTTCGTAAACTCGTTCTCTGAATTAAAAAATAACTTAGACGATTCTGATTTACTTTTTATTCGGAAAAAAGATTGGGAGTTACTTCCAAATGCAACTCAGTTTGATAATATTTCAACATCAAAAGAGAGTGAGTTTTGCATTTTAAAAAAAAGATAATCTACTTTTGCATTTATGAAAATCTCCATTTCCAAAGTTAAAATTCTTGCACTCCTTGCGATTCCAATCGTAAGTATTCTATTGCATTGGAAAATCTTCAGTTTGGATTTGGTGAGCATTCATGTATGGCGACAAAGCCAAACTCAAAATACTATCGAAAATTTTTACGAAGAAGATTTTAACCTTTTCAATCCTCGGCAAAACAATCGAGGCTCAGGTGATGGAATCCTCCGAATGGAATTTCCTATCATGCAATGGATGTTTGCAGGTGTTTATAAATTATTTGGCAAACACTTGATTATCAGTCGTTTACTTTCGTTGCTTATTGGTTTGCTCTCTGTTTTAGGAATATATTTTTTAGCTAAAAATATATTCGAAAATGAAATTGCTGCATTATTGAGCGCTTGGTTTTTCAATTTTTCTCCTTCTTTTTTTTACCATACGGTGAACCCGATGCCTGATAACTTTGCAATGTGTTGTGCCATTTGGGGATTAGTTTTCTTTTTCCTTTTTATCAAAAAAACAAAAACCGCTCACCTAATTTGGAGTGGATTTTTTCTAAGTATAGCTGCTCTCGCAAAGTTGCCATTCATCCTATTTGCGAGTGTTCCTTTTGTTTATCATTTTCTTTTTCGAAAAAAAATAACGGATCAAAAGAAGCATTTATCTTTCTTCATTATTTATGCTTTACAGCTTTTACCATTAGCTTGGTATGCTTGGGTTATTCCGACATGGGAAGGAAATGATGTCGCTAAAGGGATGTTTACCAACCAAGAATCCATCACTAATTTGTTAGCAATTCTTTCTGGAACTTTGATCTCCACCCTTCCTGAATTGTTATTGAATTATGCAGCAGTTCCTCTCTTTCTTTTTGGAATTTATCAGTTTTTTAAATTAAAAATTTACCGATCAAAACTGTTTCCCGTTTTTGGAATTCTAATGTTAGGCTTGATTGCCTATTTTTTATTTGAGATGAATTTGATTGGATTGATTCATGATTATTATTTATTTCCTTTTTTGCCTTTACTATTTTTGATGGTTGGATTTGGTGGATTTCAACTTTGGAAATTAAATCATCAATGGGCAAAAGTTTTATTATTGATTGCCATTTTAGTTGCGCCATTAACTGCTCATTTAAGAATTTCAAGCAGATGGAATTCATCAGATGTGGGATTCAATAAAGATTTTTTGACCTATAAAAAAGAATTACAGAATGCCGTTCCAGATGATGCACTTTGTGTAATTGGCAATGATGTTTCGGGGCATATTTTATTTTATTATACCGATAAAAAAGGATGGCGATTCCAGCATGATGATTTGTCAAAAGACGTTTTAGATAGTTTTATTAAGGATGGAGCTACTTATTTTTATTCAGATAGTCGAACTATTGATGAAGCAAAAAATATTCAACCTTACTTGGAAAAAATGATATTGGAAAGAGGAAGTGTTCGAGTTTTCAAACTTCAACTTCCAAAGTAATTACCCTACCCAAATACCCCTTAAAAATTTATCGAACAGCAATACTTGACAGACCAAGTGAACTCCATAAACAAGTATCCAATATTTGGTAAATCTTTTTTGAAAAAATATAAATCCAGCAATGAATAGAAGGTAAATTAAAGGGCGCAAATATTCAGGGTGATTACTTGGATGAAAAATTCCAATCATTGCAAAAACCATGAGTATAAATAGTACAAATAATTGCTGCATTCGTTTTTGCGAAAAGTCTAATTGATCTTTGAAGAAAGCAAAAACCATGATAAAAAAGGAAGTTGCAAAGAGGAAACGATTTAACCCAAAAAGTGAAGAAGTCCCTGTTTCTAAATCTTTATCATTAAAAAATAAAACGTGAACCATGGTCATACTTAGAAAAGCAAGCGAAAATAAAATAGGTCGAGGTGGAATTTTTACTAGGATCTTAAGGTCAAATATTTTTCTAAAAAAAAGAAGCCCACAATATAGAAAAGAAGCCAAAGCAAGCGCAAAAGCTAATCCATCTAACCATAGCAATTTTGCTCCACGCCATGTGGTCAATGGAAAACTAGGCAATTGAATTCCATTTTTATCACGCTGGTGGAAAAATGCCAACCAATCTCCCGTCGCTTCATATTGAATAAAAAAAACAACAAAAAGCCCCAATAATGTCGCAGAAAAATAAAGTGTAATTCTTCCAAAGGCTTTTTTGATGAACTTCCTTTCCCAATTCTTCCAACTTATTATTTCCATAAAAACAATGGAAGGAAAAAAGAATATTGCAGAGGGACGTGTCATTCCAGCAATGAATAACCCAGTCATTACCCACCATTTCTTTTCCTTAGCCAAACCTAAAATCATAAATGTGGTGCTGAAAAAAAACAATGCTTCTGCATATGGAACACATAGAAAAAAAATACTAGGTATAGATAAAAAGAGTAAAAGTGTTTGAAAGGAAAATTGATATTGCTTATGCAGTAAGAATAAACCAGAAAGAAAAAAACTGATATTTAAAAGCGCAGCTATCAATGGAGACAAGCTTAACCATCGCCAGATCAAACCTATTAAAGGAAAAAAAGGAATATTACTCGAAGGTAATTGAAAATCAATATAACCTTGATGTTGAATGATATAATAATTTGTAGCATCCCACGCAAGGATGTTCTCAGAATTAGGTAGAACTTTGACTTCTCCTATAAAATATAATATCAAATATAGAGCTGTGACCAACAAAAAATGCAATCCAACCGCCCACCAAAAAGGTTGCTCAAGTTTTAGATTATTCAAAGAATATTTTTTTCGTTTGTAATTTTTATTTATTCCCCAAATACCACTCGCTCAAACTCACTCAACATCATCGCCGTCGCCCCCCAAACCACTTTTCCTCCAAAATCAAAATAAGGTACATTTTTTAAAACTATATTTTTTCCACCTTTGATATCGCGTGTTTTTTTATTTCCCTTTTTATTCAACTCCGCAATTGGAATTTCTAGAATCAAATCGACTTCTGATGGCTGTGGAATATACTTTGGTGTTTTCTCCAAAAAACCCACAAATGGATGTACTATAAAATTACTCACCGGAATGTATAACTCTGTCAATCGACCTAACACATTGATTTCATCTCTTGGAATCCCAACTTCTTCTTCTGCCTCTCTCAATGCACCAGCGATAAGTGATTCATCTTCTTTTTCCAATCTTCCACCCGGGAAACTAATTTGTCCGCTATGCCGATCTTTCTCATGTGGCATTCTTTGGATTAAGGTGAAATACCAGTCGTCATTTTTTGGAAATAATAACACTAAAACGCAAGCGACGATAGCATCATCGGGTGCGCCTTTATAATGAACTCGCAGGGCAGGAGCCATTTCCAATTGGGCTATTCTACCAGGGAGAGATTGGGTTAGTTTTTGTCGAATGTTATCTATCATAATTATTACGTGGTGGTCTGCTTTAGCTGACCTAAAAAAAGAAAACCCCAAGGGAGTAATTTCTTTATGAAAAAAATGATTTTAGTAGGCCTCCTTTTTATTGGATGAAAAAAATCGCTTGGCTCTTTTTTTCAGGTCTGCTAAAGCAGACAGCCACGTTATTATCTGCTCTTTGTGATTAAAAAGTTAGGTTTACCAAGTCAAACGGCTTCTTTACCAAGTCTCTATTTTTGTTTTGATTTTTTTATTGGAAATTAGCTTTTGTTATTTGAGTACCGGTTTTGTAAAACCAACCTAAATTACATTTAACCTAAAAATAAAAATTATGTTGACTAAAAAATTCTACTGTTTAATTCTTCTTGGAATTTTATTTCCCTTTTCTATTTTTTCACAAGAAACAGAAAAAGAAGTAAATGCACCTATCGAAGAAGTAAGAATTCATCTACAAGGAGCAGAAATTATTCGAACTGATCGGGTAACGCTTCCAAAAGGAAAACACAAATTAGTTTTCACAGGACTTTCTCCTAAAATGAATCCTTCAAGTATTCAAATTTCGACGGAAGGTGATGAGGTCAATATGCTATCTACGACGAGTCGAATTAATTTTTTAAAAGATAAAGAAGAGTCAAATCCTGCGATTGGAATTTTACAAGATTCGCTTTTAATCATTGCTGATGAATTACAATTTTTAGCAGATCAAGAAGGAGCCATTGCTCAAGAGAAAAGTTTATTAGAAAGTAACAAAAAGCTTTCAGGTCATGAGAAATCTGTTGACTTTGAGCAACTAAAAGCTACCGCAGCATATTATCGTGAACGATTTTTAGCCATCAATAACGATCTTTCCAAAATCAGAAAAGACCGAACTGAATTCCAAAATCAACAACGAAAAATTCAACAACAACTCAATGAGTTTAACGCCGGCAAACGTCCAACTTCTGAAATCTACCTTGCCTTAAACTGCGAACAAAATGTCACCACCACTTTTCGAGTGCGTTATGTAGTTCGAGATGCAGGTTGGTCTCCGATTTATGATTTGACGGTAAAAAATCTGAATGAACCCATCAAAATTAAATATCGAGCGCTTGCCTTTAATGATACTGGAATTGATTGGGACGAGGTAAAAGTGGTGCTTTCGACAGCTGATGTGAATCAAAGTGCGACGTTGCCAATTTTGAATCCTTGGTTTATTAAAGAGGATGTTCCTCAAGTATACGCCTACAATCAAGGTCGTTTAAATAATATTCAAAATAGCAATGTTTATATTCAGCAAGAGCAGGATCAAAGTTTAAAAAAATATGAATCTCAAAATCAACTAGGTGCCTCAGGGGGGAATGTTCGATTCGAAGAAATCGAAATCTCAGAATTGAGTTCTGATTTCGAAATAGATCAACCCTACACTATTCCTGCGAACCGAAAACCATATTCAATTATGGTCAACGAAACTGAATTACCTGCTGATTACATGCATTACAGCGTTCCAAAAATGGATAAAGATGCTTTCTTGTTGGGGCAAGTGGTTGGTTGGGAAGATTTGGATTTGATGCCTGGTCCGATGAATATTTATTATGACAAAAGCTTTATTGGCATGGCTCAGTTAGATATTCGAAACTTGAGTGACACCTTGAATCTTTCATTAGGTCGTGATCCAAAGGTTTTGGTCAAAAGAACAAAATTGAAGGAGTTGACTAAAAAACAATTCATGCAAGGAAAGAAAAAAATGACAACTGCCTACCGAATTACCGTCAAAAATAATCGAACTAGAGCAATTGATTTTGAGTTACTTGATCAGATTCCAATTTCGGAATTAAAAGAAATTGATGTCGACGTGAAGGAGATTTCTGGAGCTCAATATTATGAAAATACAGGAAAATTAAAGTGGGATTTCAAACTTCAACCAGGTGAATCAAAAACTGTGGAATTTAGTTTTTCCATTACATACCCAAAAGATAAAGAAATCAAAATTGAGAAAGGTAGAAAAGTAGTGACTCCAAGGTATTATTAGGTTTTCTGATTATCGAATATAAAAAAAGCGATGATTTTCATTTTTGAAAATCATCGCTTTTTAATTAATAGTTAAGCTGTAACCATTAAAAAATTTATTTTTTATTAGAAATTTCTAAGTACTTCTGCAACGCCATGGTCATCGAAGGAGTATCAGGTGCTGGTGCAGGAATATTAATCGTTAATCCTTTTTCTTCCACAGCTTTCTGAGTTGCACTCCCATAGATTGCTAAGCGAGTATTTTTTTGCTTAAATTCAGGAAAATTCTCATACAAAGAATCAATACCTAATGGACTGAAAAATACCAATACATCGTAAGTCACATTTTCCAAGTCGGATAAATCTGCACTTACTGTTCGATACATCATGGCATCTTGGAATTCAATTCCATTCTCTTCCAGAAAATCAACTACAGGCTTTGCACCTAAATTTGAACAAGGCAAAAGGAATTTTTCCTTACCCTTATGCTTCATAAATGAAGGTTTCAAATCCTGAATTAATCGCTTCCCTGCAAAAACTTTTCGCTTGCGGTAAACAATAAATTTTTGCAAATAATTTGCAATGGCTTCCGACAAACAAAAATATTTGGTGTCTTGTGCCATTTTGATTCTCATCTCCTCACAAATTCTGAAGAAATGATCAACGGAACCTTTTGATGTAAAAATAATTGCTGTATACTCGTCCGGACGGATTCGAGTTTTTCGGAATTCTTTTTCAGTTACGGGTTCTACTTGGATGAATTGGCGCCAATCTATTTGGAGGCCATATTTTTCTTCCAACTCATAATAAGGTGATCGCTCTGGCTTAGGTTGCGAAATCAATATACTTTTGATTTCACGATACGATTCCCCTTTTGCTTTACTATTTGATGACATTCAAAACTGTTTTTGTATTAAGAAAATGTCCTCTTTTTTTTGAAAAAGAGATTAAGTCATCTCTTAAAAAACTTATTGAATTCCTGCCCCACTTATTGCTAATTTCCACAAAATCAGGACAGGCGCTATTTCGACGGCACAAAGGTAAATAAAAAAATGAAATTTATTATGATTTAAAAACTTTGAAGCAATAGATAATCCTCGAATGCTACGAAAAAAGTAAATAATTCCAATAATTATGAAAGAAAGGTAGATAGCGGTGGGTATAATTTCAGGTGGAGCATAGGCAATTACAATATTTGCTACAAATAATACAATGCTCAATATGATTCCAAAAACCGTAATCGTCATGCTATAAATACTCGCTTCTTTCTGTATTGGAAATACCCAACCTAGAAACTTAATCACCAAATGCTTGAGAAAAAATAGACCTGTTGCTATTCCCGTTGTCATTAATAATAAGTTGGTATTTGAAAACTCAGGTGTTAAATTATAATATCTCAAAAGCAGATAAATGTAAACACCTAAATTGAACAGAAACAAGGAATATAAAACATAATAGGGCACATAAGCCACCGTTCCTTTCTCTCGATGCAGCATTCGCATCACATTCTCGTTAGTAAATGCTTGATAAGCTCGAATTAGTTGAGCCCGATAAATACTTAAACTTACCGCTAAAAAAATCAACATCACTAGAGTTAATGAAAAACGAAAGTTTTTATCATCGGTAGCAGTCACTTCTGTTGACTTTTTCTTCGATTTGGGTTCTATTTTAGGAGTCGTAACCGGTGATTTAATTTTTGCAGGAATACGAATCACATTGAAGGGGTTCTCAGGTATTGCTTCAGCCTTGGTGGGGTCTTCAATGATATCAACAGCAGAATCTACCACTTTTACTTTTTTATCTGCACGATGCTGCAACTCGAATGGATTATTTCCACTCTGCCCCAGCATTTGGCTACTCCAAAATACAAGGAATAACACTCCAACAATATTTATTTTTTGGATAAAACTCATATTAAATGCAAAGTTAATCTTTCATTTGATTTTTTTGAAATTTCCTTTTTCTCTTTTTTATTTTGATTTCTTCTTGTTAATGTGTTGTTAACCATTTCACATTACGATAAATAAGCGGGAAATTTGAAAATATGGAGAAAAGCGAATAGCAACTACTTTTCAAAAAAATCGTTTTACTTAAAAAGTAATTTTTTTTTAAACATCTTCCATGTCGAATAAAACAATTATTGGAGTAGTATTCTTAGGAGCGTTGGCCATCATTGGGGTGATCAGCATTCAAAGTTACTGGGTACTCAAGACATGGGATATCAAGAGTAAAGAATTTAATCAGAGTGTCAGAATTGCCCTAAGAAAAACGACAGAACAATTAGCTGAAACAGATCAATTTGAGCTTCCTTCCAAAGAATTAGTGACTCAAATTTCATCCAATTATTATGTCGTTAATACCGAAGCAAGTATTAATGCTGGAAATCTAGAACATTTTTTACGACAAGAATTAGAAGCTCTTTCGCTTAATGAAGACTTCGAATACGGAATTTATGATTGCTCTAGCCAAGAGATGGTTTACGGAAATTATTGCGCCTTTGATAACCTAAATACGAAACCTCCAAAGAAGACAGAACGATTACCTGAAGTCGATAAATTCACTTATTATTTCGGAGTTACTTTTCCCAATCGCGACAGCCATTTGATGGGCGAGATGCAATTATCTATTTTATTTTCGGCAATTTCATTGATTACGATTTTATTTTTTATTTACGCAATGACTGTTATTTTGAGGCAGAGGCGATTGTCTCAAATGCAAAAAGACTTTATCAATAATATGACCCATGAATTCAAAACTCCGATTTCGACCATAAAAATCTCCTCCAACGTTTTTTTGAAAAATGAAGATATTCAAAAAGATGACCGTTTACTTCGCTACGCCAACATCATTAATGATCAAAATAATCGACTCAATAATCAAGTTGAAAAAGTACTGCAAATTGCCAGATTGGAAGGAGATACTTTTGAGTTAAAAAAAGAAAAAATAGATGTAAATTCATTGTTAGAAAAAATTATCAAAAGTGAAGAATTACGAATCACTCAACTTGATGGGAAAATAACAATGAACTTACAAAGTAAAAACGCTATTCTGAATGCAGATCAATTACACTTAACTAATATCATTCATAACTTACTTGACAATGCTATTAAATACTGTAAAACTACTCCAGAAATAACTATTGAAACAGAAGACGTAGGCAATAAACTAGAAATTCGAATCGCGGATAAAGGTATTGGAATAAAAAAAGAATACCTGCCACAAATCTTTCAAAAATTTTACCGAGTTCCTACCGGTGATATTCATAATATTAAAGGTTTTGGGTTAGGCTTATTTTATGTAAAAAATATTTGTAAGGCACATGGCTGGAAAATTGAAGCAAAAAGTGAAGAGGGAAAAGGAACACAATTCAAAATAGTAGCTCAAAAAGCTGACGTGTAATTAAAATAATAAGACAATGAAAGCACACTTATTTTATGTTGAAGATGATGAAAGTTTGAGTTTTGTAACTCGCGACAACTTGGAATTGGAGGGCTACGAAGTCACTTATTGTGAGAATGGGCAAAAAGCCATTGATATTATTAAAACCGAAAGTTTTGACTTGTGCATCTTAGATGTAATGTTGCCTGACGTGGATGGATTTACCATTGCAGAGGAAATTCGAAAACGTAATAAACAAGTACCTATTTTGTTTTTGACCGCTAAATCATTGAAAGAAGATCGAATTCGAGGGCTGCGATTGGGAGCAGATGATTACATCACCAAGCCATTTAGTATTGAGGAGTTAATTTTGAAAATTGAGATTTTTCTCAAGCGAAGTCAAATTGTTATTAAAGAAAACGATCACCTTTTCCAAATTGGAAATTTTACTTTTGATCACAAAAATTTACAACTCAAAAACGAAGATATTAAACGCCAACTGACTCAAAAAGAAGCTGACTTACTTAAATATTTTATCGAAAATAAAAATGAAGTGCTCAAACGTTCTGATATTTTGGAAACACTTTGGGGTGAAGATGATTATTTTTTAGGCAGAAGTTTGGATGTTTTTATTTCTCGTTTGCGAAAATATTTGAAAGAAGATGAAACGCTGAAAATTGAAAATATTCATGGGGTGGGTTTTCGGTTTATGACAACAACTTCTTAAGTGATGAACCTTATTGAGTGATGAGTATAATATGGAGGACTCATCACCTTTCACTAATAGTTCATCACTCCACGACATGCGTCACCTTCTCCAGATCCCAATCGATCACCAAACCTCCCGCAAGACTTTCCGCAATTTCTTTTCCATACAAATGCTCACATAAGTAAAGTGCTGCCTCAAAAGATTTTGCACCACCTGCTGAAGTTATAAATTTTCCATCATGCACAAATAAGACTTTCTCTCCATCAATTTTATCATACACTTTTAGCTGAGGAAACATCTCTTTATACTTTGTAATGTCACTTGGAAAAGTCGTCGAGGCTACCTCATCCAACAATCCTGCTTTAGCTAAAACAAATGCTCCATCGCAATGTGAAGTAACGAATTGCGCCTCCTCGCCTACTTTTTTTACAAAATCAATCATGGCCTTATTTTCTAAATCTGAATCCAAATGATGCTCCGCACTAGGCACCACCAAAATATCAAACTTCGGCATTTCATCTTTCAAATAATTATAATCAGGCAATAACCGAATTCCTTCAAAAGTCAAAACTGGCTCATGTGTATCTGCCACCAAAAATACATTCATCGGTTTGATATTTTCTCTAAAAATAGTGTGTTGAAAAATATCCCAAGGCGCAGTCAATTCAGTATTGTAAACACCATCCATAATCAGAAAAGCAACATTGTATCTCCCTGGAGTTACCTTGGGAGATGGCAAAGGAACTGAAATTTCACTTTTGGAAATGTCCTGTTGCGGAGTTGATTTTGGAGAATCACAATTTTGTAAAAAGAGAAAAGTAAATACTAGAAAGAAATATTTCATGATTTGTTTTTTCACAAATCTAAGTTACGTAGCAGGACTTTCCAAGTCTTGTAAAAACGATACTATTACAAGACTTGAAAAGTTCCGCTACGAGTCAAGATCATTTAGTCCATATTGCTCAATGATCCGAATCAAGTTTTTCTCTAAATTCTTATCTTCTGAAAAATTTCTTTTAGCTAACCCTTTTGCCCAACCTTGATAATCTGTTGCACCTAATTCCGTCAAATCTGCAAATTTTCCAGAAGTGATATATTGACTATGATTTCGAAAACTCATCCAGGCCGATTCATAAATCCGATAGCAAGTTCCTTCCGAGCTCCCCGTTCCACCATCCCAATTATCACCACATGGAATCGAAAAATGATTATTGTAATCTGTCGATAAATTATTTTGACCACCTTGACTATGCAGCAACGCATTAGCTAAAATTATCGAAGCTGGAATTTGAAATTTCTCGTGCTCGCTTTTCGCGACATGCGCAAAACGCTCGAGATAAGCTTCTTTGATAGCCCCATCTATGGCATCTAATTCTCCTAAAATATCTTTTCCTTTTTTCCCTTTTTTAAATGGTGAAGAGAAAAAATTAAACATAGAAGTTCCCTTCTCCGTCTCCTTCACTTCGGCTTTTTTCTCAGGAGTTTTTTCAGTTAATTTACTCTCTTGTTTTTTTCTTGGAGTAGATATTTTTTGAGAAGGTGCTTGATAATTTCGAGGAAGTTCTTTCTCTACTTTAATAGGTGCATTAAGATTAAAATTTAAACTCAAATCTTTACGGATAAATACAAATGCGAGCACCACAAAAAGCACCATCGTAAACCAATTGATACCAAATGGATTTTTTCTTTTTTTAGGGGAGGATTGACTGACCATAACTATTTCTTTTTGGCTAAAAATTCTAAGTTTCTTTTTTTGATAAAACAAATTTAAAACAAATTGTTTTTAAAAACAATGTTTAATTTAAAATAAATAAACATTTTGTTTTACGTAATGTAAAATCACATTTTATCCTTTTCTGAAATTTGAACCTAATCTCCTTAAAATCAACACCTTATCCATGTTATTTTTATCCTATTCGATCATAAAATCCAGCTTTCTTTCCAAAAAAAAATCTCGAACCTTCTGACTAAAGATTCGAGATTTTTTAAATTTTATTAAAATTCACCTTTCAAATATCTAATTGCCTCGCATTTCAGCCGCAGCTTGATTCAAGGCAGGATCATCTGGAGAAATGCTTAAACCATAATTCACGTACTTTGCCGCAGCCAATGGATCACCCATTTTTTTGAAAAAATATTCATACCCCATTTTGTAACTAAAGGCTGCTAATTCTTCAGTCCAATATTTACTATTTTTAAAATAATCAAGATAGATGTCGACAGATTCATCAGATTTTCGAATCTTGATCACACTTTCGAAAGTTTGCAAAAGGGGCTCAATTTGGCTATCTAATTTATAAATATCGGTTGCTACTTTCACCTGCATTTTTATCCCAGAACCATAATTTGGGTGAATTTCCAACGCTCGATCAACGTATGATTTTACTTCCTGCAACTTTATTTTTTTCTTTTCTCTATCGGGTTCTAGTTGCACCTGTTTTTTAAATAAAGCAGTCCCCATGTAGAGATTTGCTCGTGCACTATTTGGAGAGTTTTTAATCGCAGAAACATTTAAAGTATAGCCATCTTTCCAGTCCGCAACCCTAGTTATCGTTTTCCCCAAATAACCTAAAACTAATACTCCTAATAGTCCAAGGTTAATAACTGGCGAGGGTAATTTCCGAGAGATTAAATATCCTAAAATGATACAAAATCCAACCGAAGAAAAGAACACAAATCGATCATTCATAAATGTTCCAACGGAAACCACCAAGTTCGACACCGCAAAAAGTGGAATTAGAAAAAAGAAAATTCCATACGCAGGAATACTTTTTTTCCTCAATCCTAAAATGGCGAAAACGCCCATTGCAACGTATAATAAAAATGAAAAAATCGAACCTAAATCTCCCCAACTCATAATTGGAATGTGGTAAGGATAATAATCATGCGTAAGTGGATGAGGAAATAACAATAGTTTTACGTACAGTCCTAGTGTGTAAAATTTGGTTGCCAAAGCTTCCGCTCCAGACATCTCCACAAAAGGATTATTCATCAAATCTGTTGATGGTTTTCCCATTCCGAAATCTAAAATATGATCTGCATCAACCGCATTTTTTCTCATGATCAAAAAGACTAAAGATGCTGCCACCAAAGGGATAAGTGAAATCGCATTTTTCTTAAAAGAACTGTTAGTAAAAAAATAAGTGGTCAATGGAATCAAGGCGATAAAAGTTAATACATGTTCTTTAGCCAAAAGACCAAAAAGAAAAATCACACCTGACAAAACTAAATGAATCGGCTTTTCGCTAGCGATATATTTTAAGGTGAAAAACATGGCAGCTAGTGCTCCAGTCAAGGCTAAAATCTCATCTCTTCCTTTGACATTAGCTACGGCCTCCACGTGGATCGGATGCAAAGCAAAAAGTAACGTTGACACAAATGCTAGTGTCAAATACCACTTCGATTGGACGACTGGAAAAAGTACGGATAACAATCGAAATAATAATAACACCAACAACCCGTACAACAAAACATTGATCATATGACTAATTCCAGAATTGGAGTAAGCGGCAAAATAAAGAAATTGATCTTTGTATTCATTGATTTCACTTTCTGAAAAATAAGCGGTGAGGGCGGAAAGAAAACTTTCTTCTGTGGGAAAAATCACCTCATAGATAGTTCCATCAGCAGTAATTTTATCCATTCTTTGAGCCAAGGCTGGATTATTTTTTAACTCCTTTGTCCAAAAACTTTCAATCTTATAACTATGATTTCCAAAAAATTCATGTTCGATCGCAAAGGTCGCAATCGAAAGAGGTCGATATCTACTTCCTGGGAGTAAATTGATTTGTTGTCCAAAATAACCGACCATACTTTCCGTTCCGAAAATTTCAGAAATCCCACCAAAACCTTTTTTAACTAAACTATTTTCGTGATAGACTATTTTATCATCTAAAACATAATCAAAAGATTTGGTTTGCATATAAATCCCAATGGATAGCAAAAATAGAATTAATGCTGGAATCGCATTTTTTTTCCAAAAATGATTTTCGATAATCAAGTCTGGAACGTTTGATTTTTTTACTTTCGATTGAGTTGAAACGGATTGTTTTTTAGTCGTCTTTTTCTTTGCCATAAGGTTATTAAATTAAAATCTTTTCCAATATGAATATTTATCTATGTTTTTACAAAAAAATCAAAGATAGGTTACTTAAAAGGGAAAGGTAAATAATGAAGTTATTTAAAAATGTCTTGCTGATCT
>CAYGRM010000084.1:14915-20561 GCA_964352225.1 uncultured Saprospiraceae bacterium
ATATAACTACAATAAAATTAATTGAAATTAAAGCAACCATTCGTCAAAAAATGCACCATTTAGATTAGTCTTCATTCTTCCAATTGGTTAGTTTTACAAAACTAAAACACTTAATCTAATGTATCGGCAACTCCTCCTTTTTATTATTTTCTCCATTCTTTCGTTTGGAAAAATAAAAGCACAGCCTGAGCCTTGTATTGACCCACCCATGATGACTTCCTTGTGTGAAGAGGCTTGTATCATCTGTGATATTGATGGATTTGAAGGCAGACATGATGGTTCTACTCCAGGAACTGGTCCTCCAGATTTTTGTACGGTTGTCCAACATAATATTCGTTGGATTGGATTCATTGCAGGAAGTGAGGATTTAGAAATTAATTTAGCTGTTTCGAATTGTGTGCAAGGGCCTGGCTTAGAAATAGGAATTTATGAAGGAATAAATTGTGAAAATTATCAGCAAGTTTCGCAATGCTGGGGAGCACAAACTGCCGTAGCAGAAGGGACGAGTAAGAATTTTTCGAATACCGTTCCACTCGTAATTGGTCAATATTATTACTTAGTAATGGATGGTGCATTTGGAGATAATTGTGATTGGAAATTCACGGTAGTTTCTGGTTCTACTCAAGTTGCTCCTCTGGCCACTTCTGGAAATATCCTTGGGGACGAATCAGTTTGCCCAAACTTGCCTTTTACCTATAATGTAAATGCTCCGACTGGTGCGACAGAATTTGATTGGATCGTCAATGGCTCAGCCATCAATACTACGGCAGATTTTATCGAATATACTTTTCCAGATGATGGAAATTATACCATTTGTGTTACCGCTCGGAATGCTTGTGATGAAGCTCCTCCTACTTGTACGATTGTTCAAGTTAATTCTGTTCCAGATACTGAAATTATTGATATCCTCTGCGAAGGAGATTCTTTTCTCGTAGCCAATACCGTTATTTACGAAGGTGGTTTTTATCAATTTGATTTACAAAATATAGAAGGCTGCGATAGTTTGGTAATTGTCGAATTGACAGAAATCGTCACCCCTGTTTTGAATATTGATGTAGATATTTGTGATGGTGATACTTTGTCGATCGGGAATATACCTTTCACGCAAACTGGTCTTTATCAGGAAGTTTTGACTTCAGTTTTTGGCTGTGATAGTATTGTCAATTTAGATTTATTTACGATCGTTTGTAATATTCAAAGTGATGATAGTTTTACAGCTCCAATTTGTTTTGGAGAGAGTTCTGGAAGCATTGATTTTAATGTGGTGAATGGAACTGCTCCCTTTACTTATTCTTGGATGGAATTGAACAATACGCTTTCGGGTTCGGGAAATATTACCTCAGTTGGTGAAGTTGAGACGATTAATAATTTGCCAAAAGGAACTTACCTAATTACCATTTTAGATAATTTTGGAAATAGTGATATTATAATTTCTGAAGTGACTGAACCAAGTGAGCTGAGTTTAGATTTTACTGTATCTGATTATAATGGAGTTAATATTTCATGTGAAAATAGTGCAGATGGAAACTTACAGGCATTAGCTTCAGGTGGAGTTCCAAATTATGCTTACACATGGTCTTCAGGGCAATCAATCGATATGATCGATAATTTACCTGTTGGAAATTATACCGTTACCGTAACGGATGATTCGGGTTGCTCGATTGTTGGGAATTTTGAGATGATTGCTCCTGCTCCTTTAAATTTGACCGCCGAATTTAGTAATCCAATTTGTGATGGTCCAAGCACAGGTTATGTTAGTGTAATTCAAAGTAGTGGTGGAATTTCACCATATACTTATAGTTTGGATGGAAATAATTTTACAACTGATTTACTTTTTGAAAATTTGACCGAAGGAACTTACGAATTAGAAATGATGGATGCAAACGGTTGCATTTTTTCCATAACCGAAACTTTAGTTGCCCCACAAATTCCAGAAATTGATTTAGGAGAAAACACCGAAATCAATTTAGGGGAAATGTATACTTTTCAAACCGCTTTTAATAATGTCAATTTACAAGAAATTATTTGGACACCTACCGATGGGTTTGATTGTGACGATTGTTTAGCGCCTACTTTTTTGCCTTTGAATTCTGGAAATTACACTTTGTTCGTTACGTCCGAGGATGATTGTCCTGCGACTGATTCGATTACCATTACGGTCAATAAATTTCGTCAGTTTTTTGCTCCCAATGCTTTCACTCCTAATTTTGATGGATATAATGATTATTTCACATTGTATGGTGGAGTGGAAGTTGATTTGATAAAAAAACTAACGGTTTTTAATCGTTGGGGAGCTGTTGTTTTTGAAGGAAATAATTTGGATTCGGGCATGGAGACTCAAGGTTGGAATGGAACTTTTAATGGTAAAACAGTTAATCCTGATGTTTATATTTGGATGGCGGAGATTCAATTTTTGGATGGAGAGGTGATTTCTTATTCGGGAGATTTGACTGTTACTAAATAAAAGGATAAAATTAGCTACTGACTCCTTTCTCGAAAAAACATAAAAAAATTTCCAAAAAGTTTAGACCTTGTGGTTCGATTTAAAATCTAAAAATCTAAAAACCATGCGTTTCAGTTTATTTATCCTATTGGGAATATTTTTCAGCACTTCTCTTTCTGCCCAATTTAATATAAAAGTCGGTTATCAATACGCCTTGTCTAATCCGACCACTCACAATAAAATAATTGATCAGATTAATACTAATAATAGTTCCTTCGAAAATTATAATGAAATGAAATCATTAAAGTCATTTCATGGAGTTAATTTTGGAACTCGATATCGAGCGGGTTATGTGGGGTTGAACCTAGATTGGACTCCCAAATTTCAAGTGATTGAATTCAATGGTATTAATCCGACAACTGATGCAAGTGAATTTCGAAAGCTTTATTATAGATTTGATAGTTATTCTTTGGGACTTGAATTTTTTATAAAAAAGTTTTCTTTTGGTGCAAGCTATGATTGGAATAATATGAGAGTTAGAACTGAAAATACCGCACGAACTGACCGACATGCAATTTTCAATTCAAAAAGTACCAGCAGTCAATTCTATGTAAGTCTCAACGTTTATGGAAATGAAAATTTAACCATTGCATTGCAACCTTATGTCCAAATCCCCTGGACTAATTTTGACTTGACTGATCTGGAAAATGATTTAAATACTGGAGTCAATTTGGATGATTACAAGGAAGGATTGATGACTTATGGATTGAAATTAATTTTCCAGAATGGCGTTTACGAAGACTAATTTTTTAAAAATAAACCTCCTAAAAACAGAAAAGCAGCTCATCCGGATTGGTGAACTGCTTTAGAGTTTTTTTGTCAACTTAACTGGAAATCGCTAGCAGCCTGACTGATTCTAACTTTTCCTAATTAACATAGGATTAAATTTTGACAACTTAGATTTTCGAAGGGCGAACCGAGTGTTTACCTTTATATCGAATTTCTAACTTAGTAACGATACTGTAACATCGTTTGCTGCCTTCAAGTTCAGTTATTTTTATATTTATTGCAAGTTTTTTTTTCTTTTAATAAAAAAATAATTTTTCTCCTCTTTGATGTAAAAAAAAGAAAGCCTCCACAAAAAAACGTAGAGGCTTTTCCCAACTAAACTGTTCCAAAAAATCTTACTTATCTATCCTTTTTCATGATGAAAAAAGTCAGATAAATCTATATTTACCAAAATAGATTGTTCAATTATTTTACCTAATCCAAAAGTTTGAACGATTTGAATATTCCATCTTCAGGAAAACATCCAAGTCGTATTTCTTAAATCTGTTTTTTGAATTAGGAATTTGCTAGAACCATTAGGTTTAAAAAATCGTGTGAAGGTAAATGAGCCGTTTTTTTCTATTCGGCTTATCAACTAAAATACTTTATAAGATAGGTGTAAAAATGCTTTCCACAAAGATAACGTATACGATGCATGCTTAAATACCCTCTTGATGGTATTTTTTATATCATAGAAGTTTCTAGATGTTAGAATAAAACTTAAGTTTTTTTAATCGGAGTTGATGAGGACTTGTTTTGGGAATACGCTCAATGATACCTCTTGCTTCCAAATCGAGTTTGACCGTAACGACATACCAGACAACTCTTCCATCAAAAGTTGGTTGCAAATCACTTTCCAGTTGATCTGACAAATCTTGATAAGTTATTGCTTTTTGTTCTTGAATTATCGCAAGTATTGCATCTTTTATAAGATTATATTTTACTAGAGAAATATTAGTTCCCTTTTTTCCAGCAGGATGGAGAGTGAGTATTTTTTCTTCTTTTTTTGACATCGCTTAGGTAGTGAATAGGTAATTGGTTAATCAGGTGATCAGTTTAGTTGAAAATCTGATTACCCAATTACCTGATCAACAAAAATTTATTTCACATAATCAATCGTCAAATTACAAAGTGTCCGGACGCCCAATTTCATTGAACTTTCGTCAATGTAAAAATCAGGGGTGTGATGCGACGCAGCTTCCGTAGGATTTTGACCTTTTGGCATTCCTCCTAAAAACAAAAATAACCCAGGTACTTTTTGAGCATAAAAAGAAAAATCCTCTGCTCCTGTTCGAGCATCCACTAATTTTACATTTTCTTTCCCTGCTACCTCTTGTACCGTCGGCAACATTTGGCTCGTCAAATCAATATCATTAAAAGTAATGGGATAACCTGTGGTAATTTTCACCTCTGCAACTGCTCCTGAACTTTCAGCAATCTTCGTTGCAGTCAATTTTATTTTCTCATGAATCATCTTTTGCATATCCACATCTAAAGTTCGAATTGTCCCGATTAATTCTACTTCCTCTGGGATAATATTACTTCGGACGCCACCTCGAATTAATCCGATACTGATCACCGCTCCTTCTTTAGTCAATTCAGTTTGGCGACTGATAATAGTTTGCAAACCAGTTATGATTTGAGAAGATGCAACGATAGGGTCTACGCCTGCCCAAGGAGTCGAACCATGAGTTTGTTTTCCCTTGACTTTGATTTCTAAGCGATCAACGGCAGCCATCGTTCCTCCAGGTTTGTAGGTAATATCCCCAACTTCCGTTTTTGAATTAATGTGTAAACCAAAAATTACATCCACTTTGGGATTATCCAAAACACCTTCTTTCACCATTAATTCTGCTCCTCCTTCTTCACCCTGTGGCGCACCTTCTTCTGCTGGTTGAAAAATAAAAACGACGGTTCCTTTAATGTCTTTTTTCAGCTTAGTCAGAACCTCCGCTGCCCCCATCAACATCGCCACATGGGTGTCATGACCACAAGCATGCATCACTCCTACTTCTATATTATTATAGGTAGATTTGACTTTTGAAGCAAAAGGGACATCTACTCTTTCAATAACCGGAAGGGCATCCATATCGGCTCGTAGTGCTACGGTTGGGCCAGGTTTTCCACCTTTCAAAATCCCAACTACCCCTGTATGGGCAATTCCCGTTTTTACTTCCAAGCCTAACTCTCGAAGATGCTTTTCTATTTTTTCAGCAGTTTTAAATTCTCGATTGGAGAGTTCTGGAAATTGGTGAAAATGTCTTCGCCATTCAATGACCTTTGGCTCGACTTGATCTGCCAAGGCATCAATTTTTTCCTTTAATTCTTTTTTTGAAACATCATTATTTGCATTGTTTGGCATTTGACCAAAACCT
>CAYGRM010000085.1:0-20460 GCA_964352225.1 uncultured Saprospiraceae bacterium
ATCGAATACATCGTATGCTGCCTCATAGTCTTTTATTAAGTCCGTTTTATTTTCCATCCATTCTGCCTCATCAATTTCTTCCATCCACTTCAGGATTTCTTTCAATTTGAATTCGTGAATTTTTAAGACACTAAGTTTCGTTGCTAATTCTTTGGAAGGTCTGCCATAGTTTATTTTCACTAATGAAGCAGTAGCGTCAATTCTTCCTTGGATTTTTTTCATCAATGAAATGACCTCCATCTTAAATTCATTTATGCTTCCAGTAGAATATGCAGTTGTTGTCTCGTAATTATTCATTATTATATTTTTGTGATTTAAAAAAAAGTCTTTCGAAAAAAATTAGGCTACTCCTTCTTTGACTTTTTGCTTTCCATTCATTGTCACTTTTTGAGGAGGGTAAATATCATCTACTCGAACTCCTCCTACCACACCAAAATCCAAGGTGGTAATTGGGAATGGAATAGTAATATCATTTTGATCAAATGCTTTTTTCAATGCTTTAATTGCAGTATGTCGAGCGATAAAATAGTCAGCTTGAGAAACGATATTTTTCCAAAAGCGGATTCTAAAATCGATGGAACTTCCACCAAATTCAGTATAGAAGAATTCAATCGGTTCTGATTCCCGAAACTCTAATCCACTATTTTTAATAGCATTAATTGCAATCTCTTCTACTTTATCTAAATCATCTCCATAAGCAACCCCACAATCTAATTCTATTCTTCGTCGACCATTATGTGAAAAATTTTTCAAAGGATTTTGTAATACGTCTCTGTTAGGTATAATGACTTCTTGTCCATCAGGTTGAGCTATTACAGTTGAGCGTAAAGTGATTTTTGATATTTTTCCAAAAAATCCATTCGTCTCAATCAAGTCTCCTACTTGGTAATAATCTTTCACACTCATTAATACCCCTGAAAATAAATTGATCAATGGATCTTGCAATGCTAAACCAACTGCTAAACCAATAACCCCTGCCGTTCCTAACAATGCAGTTACGGCTTCACTCAAATTCAAAATATTCAGTACAACAAAAAGTGCAACAATCATAAATAGGGCTACTGCAACATTTGAAATCACACCTACTACTGTTTGATTATTAGTTGTTCGATAAAGTGCTCTACAAACTATTTTTTTCAAGTACCTTGATAGATAAATAGAAATACTCAATACTATTCCTGCAAGAATTATATTAGGTAGTGCGAGAATTATTTCATTAACCCATCCTGAGAGTTTACCGTATAAATTAGAAATTGAACTACTAAATTGTTGTAACATTTATTTTGATTTTTATTTTTTTATTAGAAATGTGTTTCTCATTTTTCACTAGAACGGGCGAGTACTTGAGATGTTCAAAGCCTCTAAAAAAATTTTTTGGGAGATGCTAGAATTGAAACTTAGCGTTTTTCATTATTTGTCTACAGTACACTATTTTGAAAGTCATTTTTCTTTTAGAACAACTAAGCTTTACGAAACCTGCGAGTTGGCATCAGAGTAGAGCGAGGTCTCGTAAAGCTAAATAAATGGTTTCCTCATAAAAACACCAAGTAAGGTTAAATGCGTATTTTTTAAAACCATATATAGTTTAAATTTATTTAGTCAAATTGAGCGGAATGAAAATCCTGACATTTTTTCACCAAGACTTATCTGTATTGATGAAATCACTTCAAGCCACTTTTTTAAGCATTTGCAAAAAAAAAGTCCATGCTCAAAATGATGAACATGGACTTAGAATTTTTATTTTTTTTTAAAAGAAGAATCCTAAGGATGCTTGCAAATTAAAATGTTTAGAAGAAGGCTCAATCGTTACATTTCCAATTTGAGTTTCTTTATCATACTCTCTTAGTCCTTGAGTAAATCGCAGGTCTACAACAGCATTTCCTAAATTTAATCCCACGCCTACCGCATACCCCAAATCAAAATCTTCAAAATCTTCTCGCTCCACTTCGTAAGTTTGATTGACTCCAAATAGACCATTTTCATACTTCACATTAGTACCTAATAAATATGAAAATTGTGGTCCAAATTGAATTTGTAAAGGAATATCAAATGGTTTTAGAACTATTAATACCGGAATATCTAGATAGTCTAAATTTGATTTTACATCAGCCCCGAGGTACTTATACTTTGAACCTTTCCGAACGAAAAGTGCTTCAGGCTGAATCGCAAAAGTTTCACTCAAATTTAATTTCATCATAACTCCAGCTTGAAAACCTACTTTTGCCTCTAGATTTTCTACATCGTCGTCGTCTGTTGTAATATTGGAAACATTAAGCCCTGCTTTAATTCCGAACTGACCAAAGGCAATTGTGGTAGCCATGGAAAAGAGTATTATCAATAATGAATTTTTCATAAGATGTTTTTTTTAATGTTTAACTTTTGTGTTGTCTAATCAACAAATTTAAATAGGCTTTGAAATAAGTCGCTAGTTTCCCTAATGACCTTGACGAATATTTTTCGCCTTTTTCAATTGAATTTTCGCTTTTTTTAATGCTCCACTAAATGCATCAAGGAACTGAGGCGCATTATCTGATGCAAAAATAACTGGTCCAGGAATATGTAATTGCACCTCTGCTAAAATAGCATTGGTACTTGTGCCATCGTCTGTTTTAAAATAAACCTTCGCATTAGTAATCTTACTGTTGTATTTGGATAATGCTGCTACTTGCTCTTTGATTTCTAATTCTTGTTCCTTAGTCATAGAGAAAGGTGCTTCAATAACTACATTCATAATATTTATTTTTTTAATTGAGTTTCTAAAAAGGATGAACATCCAATAATGTTCTCAAAAATGGTTGATTTTTTCTAATTATTATAGAAAACTAAGTTCTAGTATTAAATTAATTGAGCATTTTTTATTTTATTATTTTAATTAGGAGGTTGTCTCAGAACTTCGGTAGTAAAACTAGGAGTGAAAGCCATTTGAAAAAATCAAAGACAGGATTAAATTAAGAAAGGAAAGAAAATTGAAGCTATTTTATATTCTAACTAAGAAAAGTTTCTTGAATCTTTTTTCTAACTTTTTTGGCAGGTATGAAACCTTCGATCAGGTCTTCCACTTCGCCATCTTTTAGCAATAAAGTAGTTGGAACTGAATTAATACCAAAAAATTCTGCAATATCATTTTGTTCTTCTAAGTCTACTTTAAAGAATTGGATACCTGAATTGAACTCTTCACTTAATCGTTCCATCATACTATCAATTATCTCAGAATTACCTGACCACTCTGCCCCAAATACGAGAATGGATGGTTGCCGTTGAGAAATAACTTCTTCTGTAAAAATCTGCTTGGTTATTTTTTTGTACTTCATTGGTTATATCAAATTTTCATTATTCACAATCCCCCAAAAAAACCAATCAAACACTATTCCAACCTTATAAACACCTGATAATCAAATACTTACGAAGATACAATCATTTTAAATTTTCTTATATTTAATCAAATCCTTAAATATAAGAAATTAGCTTATAAAATAATCTTGCTTGCTAATCCCTAATTTTTTCATTCTTGAAGAGAGCGTTTTGTCATTCATCTTTAAAAGTTCGGCTGCTCCTGAGTGGCCACTCACTTTACCATTAGTTCTTTTTAAGGCGTCGATGATATGAGCTTTTTGCATCTCTTCCATGCTCAAAAATTTGGAAGATTTAATATTTGTTTTTTTGGAAAGTGATAGGTCAAAATTGAGCACTTTGCCATTAGAAAGAATTACGGCTCTTTCTACTAAATTTTCAAGCTCCCTTACGTTGCCTAAAAAGTCATAAGTCATCAATTTCCTCAACGAACTTGGGGATATTTCAAGAACCTCCTTATTGATTTTTTTAGAATACTTTTGAGCAAAGTGTTTAACCAAAACTGGAATATCTTCTCGTCGTTCTCGCAAAGGAATATTATAGATTGGAAAAACATTTAACCGATAATATAGATCTTCTCTAAAAGTACCTTTCTCAACTTCTTCTTCAAGGTTGCGATTGGTAGCAGCAATAATACGTACATCAACTTTTAACAATTTGGTTCCTCCTACCCTTTCTATTTCTCCTTCTTGCAATACTCGCAAAAGCTTGGATTGCAAATCCAAAGGCAATTCTCCGATTTCATCTAAAAAAATGGTTCCTTTATCGGCTCGCTCAAATTTTCCAATTTTTTGCTGATGCGCCCCGGTAAACGCACCTCTCTCATGACCAAATAATTCGCTTTCAATTAAATTTTCAGGTAAAGCACCACAATTAACTTTGATCATTGGTTTATCTTCTCGCTCACTTAACTGATGAATGGCCCTTGCCAAAAGTTCCTTGCCCGTCCCCGTTTCTCCAAGAATCAAAACAGTCGCATCCGTATCTGCTACTTGCTCTACTTGACGCAAAACTCGCTTGTAATTAGGATCGCGAGTGATGATATTATTAAAACTAAACTCTAGTTCTATTTTCTCCTTGAGGGCAATGTTTTCGGCTGCGGTAGCTTGCTGGAGAAACTGAATTTCATCAAATTGCTGAGCAATTTCCTTCTCTCTCCGTTTTCTGTCAGTTATATCTCTTAAGATGGTTACTGAAAACTCTTCATCCGCAAATTTCACCATAGTGACATTCATTTCACAGGGTATAATTTGACCACTTTTCGTTTTCATATCTCGATCCATGCCATCAATTTTGGCTCCTGCTCTCAGTTTTTTCCATCCTTTTTGAAAAGTTTCTAAATTACTATTCTCAAAAAAATCGAAGACCTTGGATTTTTTAATTTGGGAACGAGTGAAACCTACTTTTTCTACAAAAGCATTATTGAAGTATCGGAGAGAACCATCTTCATTAGTCCAAATAATCATTTCAATCGCTTGGTCAAGTGTATGCTTTGACATGACCGCTAATTCATTTAAGCTTTTCCGCTCAGATATATCTCTCAAAATGGTAGTTGAAAAATATTTTCCATCTACTTTGATCATCGAGATGGTCATTTCAGCTGGAAAGGTTTCCCCTGTTTTAGTGACTATCTGCCGATGCACGTTACTAAAAAACCTCTCTTTCTTCAAGTTCTCCCAGCCTTTTTTATACCGATCAATATCTCCATTATATATAAAATCTAGCACCGTCATTCCTTCAATTTCTTTCTTTGAATACCCCATTTTTTTTACGAAGGCATCATTGAAATATTTAAATGCCCCATCCTCATCTGCCCAAAAAATGATGTCAATAGCGTTGTCTAAAGTGATTTTAGACATATTTACTATTTCGTGTATTTTCCTTCGATTGGAAAGATCTCGGACAAAAGCACAATTGAATTCTTTTCCCCGATAACTAATATAATTAGTAATTACTGATACAGGTATCTGTTGACCATTTCTGGAGAAATGATAAGATTCAAACTCTATACTTCTCTCCTTCTTAAGATTTTCCCAAAAGGTATCAGAATCAATTTCTATATTTTTATCTACATGACTTATGTGCTGCCCAATTAGTTCTTCTTGTGAATAATTAAGTTTTTTGCATGCTCTTTGGTTGACATAAGTAATCGTTCCTTCACTCGAAATCCAATAAATCATATCACGAGCATGATCCATAGAATATTTCGTAAAATACATATCATCTGTACGTTTCGAAATATTATCTAGATTTTGAAGTGTTCCATAAATTTTTATTGTCTCATCTTCTAGTACGACAGGATGGGCATGTAGATTGAAATTTTTGTGCTGCCCATTTAATTCAAAAGAATAATCAAATTCAAAAGGGACTCCATTCTGAATCGCTTCATTTATTTTTTCTTCATAAATTTTTAAATCATTTTCGGAGAGTCCTTCGGTAATAAAATCTTTAAGCATAGACTCCGTTACTTCTGTCTTTCCAGGAAGTTCCAATAGTTGATACATCATATCATTGAAAAAAAATTCATTTCTAACTAAATCCCATTCCCAACTTCCAATCCTTGCAATTTTAGAGGTAAATTCAAATAGTTCTTTGAATCGATTAACTTCCATTAAATTTTGTGAAACCAACATCCCATAGTACTCCTCTTCTATCTTTACTAATGTTCCTTCAATCTTAACTGGATAGATCGATTCATCGGCAGTAATATGCTCTGATTCCAAAACGATTTTGGATTCCTTCAGCATTTTTTTCCATAATCTTCGCCATGCTAATAAAGACATGGATGGATTAATCTCAAAAATAGTATCTGGAATTTCATTTGGGTCAGCATAACCTAATTCGCTGACCAACAAATCATTAATCGATAGGATCTGCCCATCTTTTTGCAACCATATCACTCCTTCCTGACCTGCTTCACTAGCCTCACACATTGCAGCTAAGGTTTGATTACTTTCTGCATCAAATTTTTTCATTTATCTTTTTTAGTTGAGTAAAATGGAGTTTTTCTTTTAGATAGAATTAATTTTTTAAAACTGATTTTGTTTAATCTTAATTTTTAAGAAAAAAGAAACATAGGCAAAAATACCATTTTTTTTGACTAAATATAATCAATTTACTGATATTTGAGAAAAATATTTTACCAAAAATAATCATAAATGACTGATAATCAGACAGTTACAAGTTTGGCACGCCATTTGAACTAGTAGTAACCAAATGATGATGATAAAAATCACCAAATTCATTGAAATTAAAAAAATTCACTCTAAATAATTAAACCTTAAATCAAACACACAGCAACAAACGATTATGACAAATTCAATATTAAAAACACAGACCACCCTTAGCATAGAGAGTAGACAGCACCATGACACATTGAGAGGTTTAGTTGGATCAATCAACAACTCCTTACAAAAAATGGAAAAACGCCATATTCAACTAAGTCAAATTAGTCATGAACATTTTGATGTATACATTAGAATGCAAGCTGAAGAGCACCTTGAAAAACAAGCGAAGATGATTTCTTTTGCTTGTGAATTACGCACAAGGTTGACTGACTCTTATGAAAAATCAAAAAACCATGAAAGTATTTCTCAAGAATTAATTCAACAATATATTGATGAATTAGATATTTTGAACTTTATGGATTTTGAAGTAACTAAAAAATTCTTCTCATTCATTCACGATCATTATCAGCCAATAATTATTCAATTAAATCCAATGGCTGCTTAATTCAAAAAAACATATGACTACTTAATTTTAGAAGAGGTAGATGCAATATCTATTTCTTACTCTAAATTTCTATTCCCGAAAACCAAAGTAATTATTTACTAACTAAAAAAAAATATCGACATGACAACCATAGATTTTAACCAACAAGTAAACAAAATTGAATCATTATTATTTGGCTTTGCCATGAAACTGACTCGAAATAAAGAAAATGCAAAAGACCTGATGCAAGAAACCTTGATGAGATGTTTTGATAAAAGAGATCGATTTAAAATGGGAACTAATTTTAAATCTTGGGCAACCACCGTAATGTATAACTCATTTATTAATCACTATAGAAAAAGAAAAACAAAAAATAAAGTAATTAGACCAATAGAAGATTTTAACTATATGGTGGAGAATAAAAGTATAGAGGGAAATGCTTACTCAATGATTATGATGAAAGAATTGAGAAATATGATTAGTAATCTAACAAAAGATTATCAAGTTCCTTTTGATTTGTTTGTGCAAGGATTCCAATATGATGAAATTGCTCAAAAATTAAACTTACCCATGGGAACGGTGAAGAGTAGAATTTTCTATGCAAGAAAAAAATTAAAAGGAATGTGTAAAGATCGATATGAAAATATTGAAACGTTAAGGGCTGCATAATCCAAAAAAATAAAATAGGAGTAACTCATCACCTATTCTCCTAAAATATATCACAAAAATTAAATCCTAAACAACACAACAACAAAACCTTTTTATTCCCAAATAACATATCCATAATTACTAAAAAAGTGGAATTAGCTTTAACTTTAAACCCGAAATTAGAGCGTTCCACTTTTTTTTTTACCAACAAAATTAAAAATGCCATTCAACCAAAACCTCAGCCTGCTATTTCTTCTTTTTATTACATTTTCGGCTTGTGGACCAAGTACCCAAAATGTGAATGAAGCAGGAGAAGACATTTTAAAAACACATGAAGTAGAAGGAGAAATAAAGAATGTAAATACAGAATATCAAGATACCATCTATGTTCCTATTTACTCAGATATTTATAGCCAATCGAGAGATCAGAGATTTTTGCTAACGGCTACCTTAAGTATTAGAAATACGAGTATGCATGATTCTATTTATCTGAAGGCGATTGACTATTATGATACTAGTGGAGATTTGGTTAGAAAATACACAGAAAACACTTTATTTCTAAAACCTTTAGAATCAATAGATTATGTTGTTGACGAAGAGGATAAAAGTGGAGGAGCAGGTGCTAATTTTATCATCATTTGGGGAGCAAAGAATGATAAAATCAAACCTATTTTCGAAGCGGTGATGATTTCGACAAGAGGTCAACAAGGAATTTCATTTGTCTCAGAAGGAGTATCGATTAGTCGTAGATAAGCAATCATATTTGCTTGCTTACTAAAAAAGGAATTGCGGATAATCGTAATTCCTTTTTTTTTGTAACAATTCATTTACAAATTGACTTTTGAACAAATTTACCACTCGCTCGTTTTAGAAAAAACAACATACAAGTTAGATTTTACTTTTCGTAAAAGCATTGTTACAAACATGTTTCTATCTAACTTTTTATTTTTTAACCTAAAAATTTTAATCACTATATGAAGTTTACTATTAGAAATTTATTTAAACACATTTTACCTATTTTATTATTTTTCACTTTTTCTAATCATGCATTTTCACAAGAAATAGAGCAATTAGCAAGCAAGGGTAACATGCCTGAACCTGTTCAAATGATGGCAATTCCAGTTGATACAATCATGATACCTTACATGACCGCTTTTGATTGGGTGGTAGAAAAAGAAGTCTGGTTTGATCCGATGGATTTTTCATTTTATATCGTAACGGATACACGAATGACCGATGAGTGGAATAGCTTTTCAAATAAAACATATAAATTAAATGAAGTAGACCGACCACCATTCTACGGAGACAAATGTTTAAAAGCTGAAGACAGTTGGGAGTGTTCCAAAGAAAATATAAAAGAAACTATTCAAGCGAATATCGACTATCCAAGTCCTGCTCTACGAAAAGATCATGATGGAAAAGAAGTCGTAACTTTTATTGTAAATGAATACGGAAAAGTAGAAGGGAAATATAAAGTAGCATCCAAAGATAAACCATGTCAAGAATGTGCTCAGGCAGCAGTAGATGCAGTTGCTACTTTGAAAAATTGGTATCCAGCTATGAAGGATGGAAAGTTTGTCAAAACAAAGATTTCTGTTCCAGTAGTGTTTGAAATTGCCGAATGGTAATTTTTGACATTTGACCTAAAACTGATACCGATGATAGACAACTATCATCGGTTTTTTTTAATCACTAAATATCAAAATCTAACATGAAAAAATATATAATAATACTTTCCCTGCTCCCTTTCTTACATTTTTCTCTTAATGCTCAAATGACTAAAAAAAGAGATGACGCAGTAGTCGAGAAGAATTTAACCAAAACTACTTCAAAAATAAAGCTCAATGATTTAAGCACGTTCAAAGGTCAATTTGATGAATGGAGTGTTGGTAATCTGCACGTCTATAGTCGAGATAAAAATGTAACAAATAAAGATTACTACTTCGCCGGTGAAAAAATCTCACCTATCTTCCAACAGTACCTTCCTAATGATTTAAAAAAGAAAGTCATTGTCCAAGGAAGCGAACCTCATCGAGTAGCCTCTATCAGAGGTCTCAATCTAAATGATTATTACATCCTGAGAATTAATGATGGAAAAAGCAAAAATACAGTTGTCCTCTACGACATAAAAAAAGATCAACTCCGAGCTAAAAAGACGCTAGCTTACTTCTATTCGAAATCGGGACGAACTTTCCAGATGGATAGTTGGATGCAAGATGTCAATGGAGATACTCGACTAGATTTAATTCAAAAAAAGCAAATTAAAAATGCTGATAAAAATATAATTAAAGAAAAAACAAAAGTATTTCTGCAAAAGAAAAACGGAAAATTTAGACGTAGCTGGAGAACCAAAATCGAAGCATCAGATTACAAAATGCAAACTTTAAAATAAAATAAAACAATGCTTTTACAAATAGTAATTTGAACAAACCAACGACTATTTCTTTTTAGGAATAAATCAATTAATCAAAATTATTAATAAACATGTCAATTCAAAAATTGAAATTAAAACAATATATAAACCACAAAAACATATGCTTTTATTTCTTTATATGCTTTTTACTTGTTGGTATAACTGCATGCGAAAATAAAACGCCTAATGAGCCAAAAGAGAGTATCGGAAATGTCGCAGAAGGCTTAAAAGAAACAACAGATTTTGAGCGAGATACCATTCGAAAAGATGGAATAAGATTAGAAAAGGATACCATAAATATTAAAAAATAATAAATCACAAACATTTAAAATCAAATCATGAAAAAAAATTTAAAAAAGAAAGTTGTCGTTATTACCGGAGGAGCATCTGGACTTGGAAAAGCAATGGTTGAACGATTCAATAAAGAAGGTGCATCAATTGTCGTAGCAGATATTAATGATAAAGATGGAAAAAAATTAGCCAAAAGTTTGAAAGACGGAATGTATATCAATTGCGATGTAACGAGTAGTAAGAGTGTGAAAAAATTGATAGAAACTACGGTTAAGAAAAAAGGAAGTATCGATGTTTTAGTAAATAATGCAGGTATCGATGGTAAACAAGCTCCTACCCATAAAAGTACTTTGGACAATTGGAGAAAAGTAACTGCCATTAATTTAGATGGTGCTTTCTACGGAATGAAGTACGGCTTAGATGCCATGCAAAAACAAGGAAGTGGGGTAATAATAAACACTTCTTCTACTGCTGGTTTAGTTGGTTTCGAAAATATCCCTCCTTACTCAGCTTCAAAAGCCGGAGTAATACAACTAAGTAAAGCAGCTGCAATAGAATATGCGGATAAAGGTATTCGTATAAATTGTGTTTGCCCAAGTGTAGTTAAAACTCCATTGGTAGAACATTTTATTGAAGAGTCAGAGGATCCAGAAGCAACAGAAAAAGAATTTAATGAATTAAATCCTTTACCAGGATGGATTCAGCCAGAAGATGTGGCAGCCGCAGTTTCATTCTTAGCGAGTGATGAAGCAAGATATATAACAGGTGTAGCCTTACCGATTGATGGAGGTTATACCGTTCAATAATACAATGACAAAACCTTAACGGATTCATTTATTCGTTTTAACTTTTAAGGTTTTGTTTAAAATCGCCTTGAGATATTTTCTCTGGGCGGTTTTTTTATTTTTTGAAATAATCATTTTTAAAAAACTCCACTCAACAATCCACTTACAATAGAAACAACTGCCGCCAATCCTAATGCCCACCAAAAACTTTTCACTTCAAAACCTTCCAAAAAGAAGTCAGCTACTTGTATTAATATGGCATCCAAAAGCCACGTAAAAATCCCCAACGAGAGAATTCCTAATGTAACAATCTTCAAAAATGTTCCAAGCGTATAATTGAGCAACCCGATCACAATAGCAACTATGATCGCCTGAAGGAAGCTCTTGATCTGCACACCTTTCAGTATTTGAGCACCTATAAAAAAAGCGGCAGCAGTAATGATGATTTGAATAATGGTTTCCATAATGATGAATTAAGTTATTTTTTTAAATGTAATTATTTTCTTCTAGATTATTCACTTGATTCATCTTTTATTTCTTTTTTAATTTAAACGATGCTCTTAATAACACGACCTAAATAGCCTTGCCTAAATCACTTCCTCCTTTTGAAAGTTGACGAAAAATCATTTCATTTTCTTTGCGAAATAAATAAGTTAAGTTTCTATTTTTTTACTGCCTAGATTAATGTGGAAAATGATTTTTTGACACCTTTATGCTTTCGAAAAAGGAAAAAATGACATTTTGAAACTGACATTTTTTCTCTAATTGTTAATGAAATTTAAAAATTAAATCATTATTGAACAATGGAATAGGAGTTGATGTTATATTGACAATTTCTATGAAAAGTGCAAAAGTAGCACGGCTCAATTAGGAGTTTCCACTCCTCCTTATCAATTTTCAGAAACCATATTTTATTACACTTAAAATACCCTAAAAATGAAAATAAAGATACTCGAGAAGAAACCTCAAAAAGTAAAAGCTAAAATTATAGATACTGGACAAGTAGTGGAGTACTCTCCAAAATTTTTAAATAAAAGAGTCAAAATGGGCTTTTTTGAAATAGTTAATCCCAATCAAATTCAAGAAAGAATTTGATTTCAAAAGAATCACCTTCGCAAGAAGTCTATTATATATAATGAAATCTTTTTTCTAGCCTTAATTGAAAGTGAGAAAAATTTAATATGTTTTAGGTTAGACAATTTAGTGTTTCATTGGATTTTAAATTGTTGAAAAAGGGGAAATATCGAAAGGTATTTCTCCTTTTTCTATTTGGAAAAAAAATTAGGTTCTTATACAAATCCAAATGAAAATTTTCTTTTCCCCCACAAAGGTTTAGCTTTACCATAACACTTTTTAAGCATTTCATTTTTTCTTAAACACTTAAGTCATTCAACCGTTTTACCACAAATCTAATCTTTATGAAAATTTTACTTACAGGAGCTACTGGTTATATCGGAAAGAGGTTGCTGCCCGTTTTAATCGAACAAGGTCACGAAGTGCTTGCTTGTACTCGTGATAAAAGTCGATTTGAATATTTGGAATCTTGGAATGGAAAAGTAGAAGTAGTCGAAGTTGATTTTTTAGAAACTCCTAACCTAGACAGTTTTCCTAAAGAATTTGATGTGGCCTATTATTTAGTTCATTCTATGTCGGCTTCGATTGGTGATTTTGAAGATAAAGAAAGTCAAAGCGCTGAACATTTTAAAACCTATATGGATGCCTCTACAACCCAACAAATCATCTACCTCACAGGCATAGTCAACGAAAATGAAAATCTATCTCCACACCTTCAATCAAGGTTAAATGTAGAAACCATTTTGAATTCTTGTCAGGCTCCATTAACAGCCGTCAGAGCTGGAATCATCGTTGGTTCAGGGAGTGCATCATTTGAAATCATCCGTGACTTGGTGGAAAAGTTACCAATCATGATTGCTCCCAAATGGTTAAATACCAAATGTCAACCTATCGGTATTCGAAATGTGATGGAGTACTTGACTGGCGTCTTACTAAAGAAAGAATGCTTTAATCAAAACTATGATATCAGTAGCGGAGAGATATTAACTTACAAGGAAATGTTGTTAGGTTACGCCAAGGTTCGAAGATTAAAATGCTACATTTTCACGGCTCCCGTTATGACCCCAAGATTATCTTCCTACTGGTTATATTTTGTGACTTCCACTTCTTATCCACTTGCCGTCAATCTTGTCAACAGCATGAAAGTTAATGTTATTGCCAGAAATAACGATTTACAGAAAATGCTCAACATCGAAAACATTTCTTACGAAAAATCTGTCGAAATGGCCTTTCAAAGGATCGAACAGAATATGGTCGTTTCGAGTTGGAAAGATAGTTTTGTGAGCAGCTTGGATCAACGAACGCTGGAGGAGAATATGGAAGTTCCTCAATTTGGATGTTTTAAAGATAAAAAAGAAAGAGTCATCCCAGCAGGTGACAAGCAACAAGTTTTGGAAAATATTTGGTCCATTGGAGGAGATCGAGGATGGTATTATGGAAATATTTTATGGCGGATTAGAGGGTTCATGGATAAGTTGATCGGTGGAGTTGGACTGCGTCGGGGACGGACTCATCAAAACGAAATTTACGCTGGCGATGCCTTAGATTTTTGGCGAGTGATGATTGCTGATTCAGAGAAAAAGAGAATACTCCTGTATGCCGAAATGATCCTTCCAGGTGATGCTTGGCTAGAATTTAAAATTGTCGAGGAGGGAGGAAAAAATATTTTAAAGCAAACTGCAACATTTAGACCTGATGGAATTTGGGGAAGATTATATTGGTATTCAGTTTTGCCATTTCATTATTTTGTATTCAATGGGATGATCGAAAACATTATAAAATTCAAAGCAAAAAAAACATCTCCAGTCTGATTTTTCTAATCTGAACATATTATATACTCGCCCGTTTTAGTGAAAAGTAACAAAGATTTTTTCATTAAAATAATATATATGTTTAACCAAGCACAATTCAAAATACTAAGTGAATTTCAAAATAACAACACCCCTTGTGTATCAATTTATATCCCTACCTACAAAGCTGGTAAAGTTCAAGAAGATAAAATTCGTTTCAAGAACGCATTATCTAATGCAATCTCACAGCTGACTGATAATGCTATTTTTCCTAACCAAGCAATGCAGAAAGAAGAAGCGATAAGATTTTTAGCCCCCGCATTTGAGTTATTAGACAATGACGATTTTTGGAGCAACCTTTCAGAAGGACTTGCCATTTTTGTAGGGGAGAATCACTTCAGTCATTTTATCTGCCCAATAGATTTCCCTGAACTAGTTTATGTTCACAATCATTTCTATTTGCGACAATTGTTATCAATGTTGAATGATGAAAAGCGGTTTTTTGTATTAGCCTTGAGTCAGAATGATGTGAGATTTTTTGAAGGAAATGCAAATAGTATTACCCCCGTCATCATTGAAGATTTAATTCCAATGGGAATGGAAGAAATGATCGGAATGGAAGATAATACCTCAAACTTACAAGCCCGTTCAGGTGGAGCTGAAGGAACGATTTTTCATGGACATGGAGGTGGAAAAGATGATAAAAACGAATCTCTAAAAAAATATTTTAGAGATATTGATAATGGACTAATGAAAATGCTACACGATGAAAATGTACCCATGATGATTTACTCCGTAGAAAACCAAATTCCGATTTATCAAGAAATATCAAAATACTCCAATGTGCATCACCAACACATTACTGGAAATCCAGAAAACGATGATCCTGCTTTAATTCACGAAAAAGCATGGGCAATCATGGAAGATCATTTTAATCAAAAATACCATTCAGAAAAAGAAAACTTTAATCAAAGTTTAGTAGATGGGAAAGCATCATTTTCTATTCATGATATTGTTCCGGCTGCAGTAAGTGGAAAAGTGGAAACTTTATTTTTAGATACTCAAGAAGAAATAATTTGGGGAGAATATGATGAGAAAAGTTTCACTATCAACCTACATGAATCTAGACAACCGAATAGTATTTGCCTCATGAATAAAATGGGTGTAGAAACTTTCAAAAATGGTGGAACAATTTACAATCGACCACGAATGGAAATGCCTCGAGCGATCACCCACGTCAATGCAGTACTTAGGTATTAATTTGATTCCCTGACCTAATACATTTGACCTAGTCAGTAAGAAAATTATATAGTCAAGTCGATATCGTGCGGAATTCCTAGCAATGTTGCTAGGAATTCCAGCACTATTTTTAAATCATTTTGCCTGATTTAAGCTCAACATTTATTTGACAACATTGAAGGCAAATACAAATATATATTTACATCATGCGTATTATAGCAAGCGTCATCATTATGACCATATTTCCTTTTTTTGTAACCAATGAAGAAATTCCCGAACCAAATCTAGAACCCGATACAACTTATTGTAATTCGCGATATTTTTTCTGTGCGTCGTTTCCTGACTCCCTTCTCCCTGTTCAGTTAGTTTCTGATAATGATGATGGAATTATCCTTAGATCAGAAGATGAAAAAGTAGTCGTGACCATTGCTGGAAGCGGAGGTGTATTGAATAGAGATACTTGGGATTTGTATGATGATTTTGTATCCGAGTGGATGGTAGATAACGAAGACGGAAAAATTATTGATGAAGTAATTAAGCAGCCCTATTATAAAGTTTCCTTCATCGATGGTGATCACCAATATTATCAACAATTATTTAATCAAGGAAATAAATATGTCATTTATCAGATAGTTGCTCCTAAAAATACGCCTAATAGAATTGAACAAATCAAAGAACATTTGAACATCTCTTTCGATATATAAAATGCTTTCCCCTGCACTCATAAAAGCCTCCATTTAACTTCAGAGACTTTTATTTCTGTCCATTTTGGCCAGAGCAAATTCCTTATTTTTTAATTATAAATTTTATCTGAACATCTGAACAACTCGCCCGTTCTAATGAAAAATAACAATATGAAAAAGAAAAAAATATTTATATCTCTCAAAAATTATACGACACCAAATATGACTGCTAACTATGGCGTACAGTTAGCAAAAAGTTTAGGACGACCTGCTCATTTGTTTGGAGTAGAAAAAGTTCCTGTACAATCTGAACCCATTTCGATTACCGGTTCAGGGATACCCAATCCCTCACTTGCTGGAATTGGAGATATTCACAAAACTGCTAAGAAAAAATTAGCAGCACTTCATCATGAGGTGAGTAAATTACACAACGATATTTCTTATAATGTTGAAATAGGGTTTCCAGAAGTTTCACTCATTGAAAAAACGGAAGAAACTAATCCGCACTTAGTTGTATTAAAGGGTAACAACGAATTAACTACACTCCACGAGTGGTTCGGAACTTACGAAACTCGATTAGCTGAAAATATCGAAGCTCCCGTATTAGTACTGCCAAATAATTACAATTGGAAACCTGTTAAAAGGATTTTGTACATCATGGAAATGAATGATGAAAAAGTAGCGAATATGAGATTCTTAACCAATCTGGCAAATGAAATGAAGTCCAACATCGCAGTTGTACTATTATCAAATGAGAGAAGCGAAGCTGAGATGAACAAATACAATCATATCGTCAGAACGATGAGAACCATTCTGGGTTATGACAACATCAATTTCCACCAATTTTTCACCCAAGACCCAGCAAACACTATCGATAATTTATTGACACGGGTGAATGCAGATTGGTTAGCATTCGAACACGAGTCAAGATCATTTCTCGAAAGAATGCTAAACAATTATAATACAAAACGACTGATTCTTCAATCAGAAATTCCAGTTTTAGTATTCTAAAATAATACCCAAAAAGATATACCTATGAAAGCACCAAATCTATTTATTAATCAAAATAACAATCAAACTAATATGAATTATTTAGGATTCAAAAAAGAAAAAGTAACTCCAGTAGTGAGCGAATTAAATACATTACTTTCTAACTACCATGTGTATTATCAAAACTTAAGAAATTTCCATTGGAATATTCAAGGACAAAATTTCTTTGATCTACACAATCAATTTGAAGCATTATATAATGATGCTCGATTAAAGATTGATGAAATAGCAGAGAGAATATTAACACTCCGTCACCGTCCATTGAGTCGATTGACTGATTACCTAACGATCTCAAAAATTCCAGAAGCCACACTCGTCGAAGATGATAGAAAAATGGTATTAACTATTTTGCAAAATCATCAAATACTAATTTCCAATTTGAGAAAAGTAATTAAGCTAGCAAGTGAGGCAGAAGATGAAGGAACCATCGATATGGTAGGAAGCTTCTTAGAAAACCTTGAAAAGAAATCATGGATGCTCGACGCTTGGGCAACTAAAAAATTAGAACCTATTATTGCATAATAAAAATAGGTTTAAAAAATAATCAGAAAGTGCCGATTCTTTCGGCACTTATTTTTCACAACAAAACTTTAAAAAAAAATGGATAAAAATACTAACATCATCAAAATAGATAAAAATAATTATAGAGAATCAGGAACAACAAATCCCGATAAAAATATTAACCTAGACAATTTTAGTAGAACTAGAAATGGTATTCGATTAGGAATATTAGGTGGAATAGGAATGGCTATGTTTTTAGTAGCTGCTCAATTAACGGCTGGAGAATCTATGGTATTAAAATTCTTAAAACACATTGCTTTATTTGGTGTATTAGGATATGGATTGAACGCTCAAAAAACTTACATGCAAGATAATTATGGCTTTAAATATGGTATTCAATTGGGAGTAATTATTACCGCAACAAGTGCGATTACATTAGCTTTAATGAATGTAATTATGTTTCTAATTTCACCAGATTTAGCTTTCGACAAATTTTCAATGCAAGCTGATTCTGTAGGACATTTAGCCGTATTAAGTGGTGTTTTATTTTTTGAGGTTTTGGTATTTGGAATGATTATAACTTTTATTTTCCTACAAGCAATCAAACCTAAAATAAAAGGTGCCAAAAAAGTCTAATTGAAAAAAAAATCTTTCTCTCAAAAATAAAGAGCATCATGAATTTAAATACATATCCAAACCTTACTCAAACAATCAATGCAATCCAGAAAAGAGGGTTTACCAAAATATTTAATTTCCAAAATGGGAATCTAAAATGTTTTCAGACTAATAAAATCTATACACAACAAGATTTGCAGATTGTAGAATATCATCGCTTCCAACATGATGAAGATCACCCTGAAGCTTCCATCATTTTTATCATCGTAAGTAAAAATGGTGACCGAGGTTACGTCGTCTCTTCCGAAAAAAATATGGTTAGCAAAAAGCTACTTCAGTTTATGGATAAAGTCAAAGTACTGCCTAGAAAGATTAAGCAAAACTTTTCAAACTAGCCATTTCTACAGATCAATTTAGGGATGCTCTACACTCAAAAAATCAAGGAAAACATTTTTCTATTTTAACCAACGAAATATCCAATAATGAAAAATTACACTTTTAGCATTCAAAAATTAGCTTACTTTTTAATCGTGCTTTGCTTGCTGACTTACATTCTCATTATTGGAAAAAACATTTTAGCTCCAATAGTTTTTGGGGCTATTTTCGCTTTTATACTAAAGCCGCTATGTGGAAAGTTTGAAAAATATGTTTTTAATCGGCCGATAGCAATTACGCTTAGTTTTATCATAATGCTATTTCCGGTTGTTATACTCGTTTATTTTTTCTCGATGCAATTCATTGATGTTTTTCAAAATTTAGATTCAATATCTGAGAAGATTAAAAACGGAGTGCAAGGTATTTTTGATGTGATTAATACTCAATTTGGTATCAGTAGAAAAGAAGGAGAAGCTATCATTAGTGAGAATACTTCTAATTTAATACAAACTCCAATTTCTTATTTGGGAACAACATTAAGTCTATCTTCCAACTTCTTAGTAAATGTTTTCCTAACCGTAATTTATACTTTTTTGATTTTATTATATCGGACTTCTTTTAAACAATTCTACCTTATCCAATTTGGAGATCGAATCAAAGATGACGCAGAAGAAGTATTAAATAGAATTCAAAAAGTAATTCAAAAATACCTTTATGGTCTTAGCCTGGTTATAATTATTTTGAGTGTATTAAATAGTTTAGGCTTATCAATCATTGGAATTGACTATGCCATATTTTGGGGTTGCTTGGCTGCATTTCTAGCTATCATCCCATACATCGGAACAGCACTTGGAGGGTTACTTCCTTTTTTGTATGCCTTCGCTACAACTGATAATTATTGGCAACCTCTTTCAGTTATTGTCTTATTTACGATAGTACAATTTATTGAAGGAAATTTGATTACACCAAAAGTAGTTGGTTCATCAATCAAAATTAATCCACTAGTAGCGATTACTTCGCTGATCATCGGAGGTAGTGTTTGGGGAATGGCTGGTCTAATTTTATCTCTCCCAATCATTGCAATTATTCGGATAATTTTTACTCAAATTGATTATCTAAAACCTGTAGCAGTATTATTGGGAGATAAAATTTATGAAAAAAATGATGTTTTCGAGGAGAAATTTGATAAAGAGAAATTTAGAATTTTCAACTTCTTTAAGAAAAAGAAATCCATTTGAACATCTTGACAACTACTCCGTTTTAGAGAAAATCAAATACTTACAAGTATTTTTTACTTAATCATAACAATACACTTACAAAAATGAAAAATATATTTCATCACCTTACATTTAGCCTTATACTTTTATTTTCAAGTACTTTTCTTAGTGCTCAAAAATTATCTATCACCGACGGAATAATTACCTACGATGATCAAGATCGGCCGTGCATCGTAGTTCAAATTGAACCAGATACAAAGGATGTAAAAGATGCCATAAAAGATTGGATGGATGATGAAAAGGATGTTAAACTTCGAGGATTTGGATTTCTTGTCAACAAAGATGTTTTAACTGCAAAAGAAATTAAGCTTCCAGAAATATCTCCTAACGAAATGGATTTCTATGTCGAAATTCTTGAAAAGGAAGAGATTACAGAAATGAAAGTCTTTGGATCATTTGGTTATAATATTCATATATCTAAAGTAAAATACCCAACTGAATATCGAGCACTTAAAAACATGACGCTTGATTTTCTCTCCAATTATTTACCTGAATATTATAAAAACAAAATTGAAGATACTCAAGAATTATTAAGTGATTTGAAAGAGGAAAGAGAAAATTTAAAAGAAGACATCGAAGAAAATTCTGAGGAAATTGTAGAATTAAAAGAAGAAAATATTGAATTAAACGGAGAAGTAAGCGACAAAAATATTAAAG